>NZ_DBMDHH010000093.1:0-4921 GCF_057433415.1 Anaerotruncus sp.
CGCCGGGTCCCGGCCGAAGTCCTCCGGGAAGGGCACGCCGAAGAGCTCGCACGCCTTCTTCACCTGGCGCGGGAAGCTGTCGCAGTCGGGATAGTCCATGCGGATCACGTCAAAGAGGTCGTAGGTCGCCCCGCAGCCGAAGCAGTGGAGCTTTTTCGTCTTGGGATAGTAGGACATGCTGGGCGTGGAGTCGCTGTGCTGCGGGTTGATGCAGCGGATGAGCTTTTTGCCGCGCCCCACCACCATCCGCTTCTGGGCCATGTATTCGGGCAGGTATCCGCGCAGTTCGTCGAGCAGCCGGTCGTTCTGATTCATCAAGATTCCCCCATTTTCCCTTCCAGTTTACCACAGGCGCCGCGCGCCCGCAAGGCTTGTATATTCGTTAATCTATTAGAAACTATATTAATAAAATATATCATCTATTATATAATGCATTCGTTTATGCAATTTATAATCCATAATCAAATCGATTCTATCTGATGTTAACGATGATATTTTTAAATGTAATTTTTCATATATGCTTGCATCTCTTCACGAATCTGTGCTATAATGTATGCATCAATTGAATCGCAAATCTGTTCGCGCATCGAATCGCGAATCTACGGGAGGCTTCCTCATGGGAAAGATCATCACCTTCGGGACCCTCAAGGGCGGCGTCGGCAAAACGATGCTCTGCTTCAACATCGGCGGCATCCTCTCCCAGCTCGGCTACCGCGTGCTGGTCATCGATTCCGACCTGCAGGGCAACCTCACCAACAATATGGGCATCGACCGCACCCAGCCCGACCTGCTCACCACCTACGACGTCTACAACCTCGAGGAGGCGCAGCCCGAGCCGGACCAGCTCGTCATCAAAAGCCCCATCGACCGCCTGCCGCTGCTCGACATGATCGCCGGGTCGATCTTTCTGCACAAGTCGGAGCTCAAGATCGCGTCGGTCGCCGGGCGGGAGCAGATCCTCTCGAACTATTTGAGCGACCACAAAGCATTTTTCGACCAATACGACTACATCCTCATCGACACCAACCCCAGCATGTCGATCGTCAATCAGAACGCCTTCCTGGCGTCCGACGCCATCCTGCTCGTGAGCGACGTTTCGATGAACGCGATCGAGGGCGCGCAGCTCTTCATCGCGCTGTGGGAGGAGGCCCGTAAACGCCTGCGCCGGGAGGACAACATCAAGGGCTTCATCGTCAACGACTTCGACAGCCGCAACAAGCTCTCCGCCGACTACCTCGAATATCTGCGCACCTCGCCCGACACCGAGGACCTGCGCCCCATCCTCTTCGAGACGGTCATCCCGCGCAACGTCCGCATCACCGAGAGCGAGCTGGCCGCCGTGCCAATCTCGATCTACGACCTGCGCTCCAAGGGCTGCGACGCGATCGCGTCCCTTGTCGACGAAATGCTCGCGCGCGGCGTGTTATAATCGTCCTTGCACGCGAGGTTCTATTCGCGCATATATAAGCGAATAGAACTTCTAATAGAAAATCGATGCGACGGGGAATCCCGGGAAAACGCGCCCGGAGGGAATAATCCCCGGCAGGGAGGTCATACTCATGGCAAACAAGTTTACCAAGAGCGTTTTGGAACGTCAGGCGAAGGAGATGCGGCAGCACCCGGCCCGCGCGGCAAAGCCCGCCGGGGAAGGGGAGACCCCCGCGCAGGAAGCGCCGGCGGCGGTACCCGCCGCGCAGGAGGCCCCGCAGGAGGCGCCCGCGGCAATCCCTGCGGAGCAGCCGGAGGCGGCAGCGGCCCCCGCGACCAAAGCGGCGGAACCGCCCGCCGAGCAGCCCGCGCCCCGCGCGCGCGCCGCCAGGCAGCCCAGGCCCGCCGCGCCGCCCGTCGACCTGACCGAATTCATCGTGCGGGACGAGGGGCGCATGGCGAAGAACAAAACCTTCTACCTCGACGCCGCCGTCATCGACGCGCTGCACCGCGCGGCGGTCGCCCAGAAGGTGACCGACAGCAAGTTGGTCAACGACATCCTGCGGAAGATTCTGGGGCTCTAATCTGTAAAGCCGAACGGCTGTACAGCATTTTCAGGGCCCCGCACGGTCCCCGCTCACCGAAACTGGGTACCGTCGCTTCTTTCATCCCGCGTTTATCCTCGTTTTCCTTTTCATTTCTCGTGATTTCTCCCGTTTTCCATGCGGTCCGTTTTTCCCGCCGAACGGGGGCCTGTCCATAAAATTACATCCGGTAATTTTGCGGGAAATGATACTATCCGAAAGTGGGTACCGTCTGCTTTTCCATTTGAAACAGCGCGCCGATCTCTCCGGATTTCTTCCGTTTTCTCCGGTTTTTATGGCGTTCCGTTTTCGGGAAATGAGCGCCCGGAGGATGTAAAGGAATTCCCTTGCGTATAATCTCCAAGCCCCGCGGCGGAAGGTACACAGTTTTGGGGGACTCCCCGAAAACGGGTACCGTTTTTCGGACTTTGGCATGTGTGGGCCGCCCACAAGGGTGCCCGGCTCACCGAAACTGAGTACCTTCCGGGATATGAACCCGAGTTTATCCCGCGTTTTCTCCCCGATCCTCCGGATTCCTCCCGATTTCACCGCCGCCCGCAAACGGTACGCAGTTTTCCCCAAAACCCCGCAATCCGCGCAAAATCCCGGGTTTGCGGCAATCCGCGGGTCCGGATGGACCGTCCCTGTTGGGAAAGGGGAGGAGAGGCTCACCGAAACTGGGTACCATTCCTCCCGGAATTCGAATGATCTCCCGGATGCCCCGGTTTCTGCGCCCGGACGGACGATTTCGTCCATTTCCCTGATCTTGCAGCCGGCGCCCCATCCGCACCTCTATTATATCACGCGCACACGCGGGGCGGACTCACCGGAACTGCCCACGCTGCCATCCGGATCGGGGCACCTCGCTAGCCGAAACTGTCCACGGTACTACCCGAAACCGGCGACCCCGCTTTGGAGGGCACGTCCCCGCGAACGCCCGTCCAGAGAGGAAAAATCCGGGGTCCTTTTCGCCCGGAATCTGGCTGTAGGTACTGTAGGTACTGTAAGTACTGTATTGGAAAACGGGAGGGGCTGCCGCCTGAAAGGCGGCCCCTCCCGTTTCTCTGCCGGGGAAAGAGAAGGGACCGGTGCAAAATGTTTCGGAAGCGAACGGGAAGCCCTTTTCGGGGGAAGAAAAACATGCTATAATATCCTCTGATTGGAACAGCGTTTTCTGCGGCCCGCCGGCGGCGGGCGCATTTTTTGACCGGACCGGGAACGTCCGGTAAAGGGGGATATCATGGACCAGGTTTTATTGTGGGCCGCCGCGCTCTTTGCGGCGGGCGCGTGCGCCGCGGCAATCGTCGCCGCGGTCATGGCGGCGAAATCCCGCCGGAGGGAAGAGGGGCTCGGCCCCATGCGGGAGGAGCTCGACCGGCTGCGCGGCGTGCTTATCGAGGAGTCGCGCCAGTCGCGGCAGGAGAGCGCGCAGAACATCACCCGTTCGGTGAACGCGCTCGGGCAGGCGCTGGCGAGCAACCAGCAGCAGATGTCCCGCGAACTGGGGATGCGGCAGGACAGCCTGCAAAAGACGGTCGCGGAGCTCATGCGCAGCGTGGACGCGCGGTTCCAGAGCTTCACCACCCAGAGCGGCGAACAGCTCTCGGGCATCCGCACGACGGTGGAAAACAGGCTCTCCTCCCTCCAGGAGGACAACGCCAAAAAGCTCGAGGAGATGCGCAAGACGGTCGATGAAAAGCTTGAGCAGACGCTCGAAAGCCGCATCGGCCAGTCCTTCAAGCTGGTGAGCGAGCGGCTCGAGCAGGTCTATAAGGGCCTTGGTGAGATGCAGACCCTTGCCTCGGGCGTGGGCGATCTCAAGAAGGTGCTCTCCAACGTCAAGACGCGCGGCGTGCTCGGGGAGGTCCAGCTCGGCGCGATCCTTGAGCAGATTCTATCGTCCGACCAGTACAAGACCAATTTTTCCACCCGCCGCGACAGCCGCAATCCCGTCGAATACGCGGTCGTGCTGCCGGGGGACGGGGAGGAGCCCGTCTACCTGCCGATCGACGCCAAGTTCCCGGCGGACGCCTATGTCCGTCTGACCGACGCCTACGAGCAGGGCGACCCCGCCGAGATCACCGCCGCGTCGGCGGCGCTTGCCGCGCGGGTCAAATCCTTCGCGCGGGATATCCGCGACAAATATCTCGACCCGCCCCGTACCACCGATTTCGCCGTCATGTTCCTGCCCTTCGAGGGGCTTTACGCGCAGGTGCTCCAGCTCGGCCTGCTCGAGCCGCTCCAGCGCGACTATAAGGTGAGCGTCGCCGGCCCGACCACAATGGCCGCCCTGCTTAACAGCCTTCAGATGGGCTTCCGGACCCTCGCGATCCAAAAGCGGTCGGGGGAGGTCTGGCAGGTGCTCGGCGCGGTCAAGACCGAGTTCGAACGGTTCGGCGACGTGCTCGGCGCCGCCCAGCAGCGGCTCGAACAGGCCAACAGCGAACTGGACAAGCTCGTCGGCGTGCGCACCCGCGCCATCCAGCGCCGTCTCGCGCAGGTCAGCGCGCTGCCCGATTCCGCCGCGGCCGCCCTGCTGGAGGAGGGGGAAGCCCCCTCCGGGGAGCCGTTATAGATTTGCCGCTCATTGAGCGGCGGAGGTTGTCGGCGGCCGGCCGACGGCAGGCTTAGATTATCCGCTCATCGAGCGGCAGAGCTGCCGGGTCCCGCCCCGGCGTGGGCTTAGGCTTGCCGCTCAACGATCGGCGGAGCATGTCGGTAGTCGACCGACGGCGAGTGACTTTCTTTACGCCAAAGAAAGTCACCAAAGAAGGGCGCGAGGGGCTTAGGCGGCCTGCCCGGGCTGCGCCCGGAGCGCGCTACGCGCGACGGCCGCTCGCGGGCGCTCCGCCCCGCGGCCCCGGCTTGAGTCCGCTTCGCGGACCCGGCCCTGCGGGCCGGATTCTCTA
>NZ_DBMDHH010000094.1:0-4804 GCF_057433415.1 Anaerotruncus sp.
GAGGTCCCACCTGTTCCCATCCCGAACACAGAAGTTAAGCTCAGCGGTGCCGACAATACTTGGAGGGTGACTTCCCGGGAAGATAGGTCTATGCCAGCTCCACAAAAAGCAACGTCCTTCGGGCGTTGCTTTTTTGTTTCCTGAGTTCCCTTTTTCCAGCGGCCAGACGGGGCTTCTTGCAGGAATCCCCGATTTGTAATACACTATAGAGGGGAAAGGGGGCGCGGATATGGAGCGGCTGAGGCGTTTTTATGAAGCGCACCGGAGGCCGGTGCGGATTGCGGGCGCCCTGCTTGCGGGGCTGCTGACACTTTGCTATCTGCTTATCTTTTTTCAGCGGGGCGCAAACCTCTACGACACCTTCCTGCGGCGGAAAGCCTCCCCCTATTCCGCCTCCGCGTGGACCTACAGCGGAAAAAATCACTGGGGGAAGGTGCGCATCGACGTTGAAGCGGTGGAATCGAACACCTATCGGCTGATTTACGCGCTGCCCGGAAACCCTGAGCGGGACTACCTCGTGCGTTTTGCCGGGGCGGAGGACCGCTATGCCGAGCGGCAGATCGTGATCAGCAGCGGCGGGGTGGAACGGTTCCGGGGAACCTACCACCCGGACGGCCTCTTTCTCTATAACGAGCAGGGGGAGCCGGTGCTCGACGTGGACGCCTTCGTCTCCCACGACGGGAAAAACCCCTTTGCCGGGCGAGAGCCCTCCTATTACGACATGGCGCAGCTGGCCTCCGGCAGCGGAGACACGGTGCAGGGCAACGGCGCGCTCCTCTTTTCAGCGGTTCTGATCGCGGCTCTCTGGGCGGTGGACCGGCGGTGGCCGCGCCTCTTTTTTGATCTGCGGCACATGTGGTGGTGCGTCGGCGCAGAGCCGAGCGAGTTGTTTTTATCGGCGCAGCGGCTGCTTTGGGTTGTGCTGCCCATTTTATCGATCTTTCTGGCGCTCCTGGCGCTGATCATTCACTAAGGGGAGGAAACAGAGATGAACCAGTTCCATCCAAACCGGACAAACGCTTCCGGGGCGCTCTTTTTCGGCATCGCGGCGCTGCTCAGTTCACTGATGGGCGACCTGATGGCCGCCCTCGTGCTGGGGGCCGCGGGGATTTTCCTCGGGGTCGTCACGCGGAAATACGCCGCGCCCGACGAGGGCGGCGGGCTTCCTATTACAGGGATCGCCCTGTCGGCCGCGGGGCTGCTGATGGCGGGGCTGATCTTCGCGCTGCTCATGGTGGGCGGCCTTGCCGCGCCGGCCGCGGGACTTTAAATCCATATCGGGCCAGGGGCGCGTCCGCAAAAAAGTGCGGGCGCGCCTCTTTTGGGTATTGCGGAGTAAAAGAGTATATGATACAATATCTTGTGTCAGATATTCTATATAAGGCGATTATCTTGTGGCAGAGGAAGGGACAATATGAAAATCGGCAAGAATGCGATCACCGTATTGGAAAAGCGGTACCTGAAAAAGGATGAAAACGGAAAGAATATTGAGACGGTCGAGCAGATGTTCCGCCGCGTGGCGGACGCGATCGCGGCCGCGGACGCCGCCTACGACGACAAGGCGGACGTCAAAAAGCTGTCCGACCGGTTTTACGAGCTGATGACCAATTTGGAGTTCCTCCCCAACTCCCCGACGCTGATGAACGCGGGCAAGGAGCTCGGACAGCTTTCCGCCTGCTTCGTGCTGCCGGTGGGCGACTCGATGGAGGAGATCTTCGAGGCGATCAAGCAGGCGGCGCTGATCCACAAGTCGGGCGGCGGGACCGGCTTTTCCTTCTCCCGCCTGCGCGCCTCGGGCGCGACGGTGCGCAGCACCGGCGGTGTGGCGAGCGGGCCGGTCAGCTTTATGCGGGTCTTCAACATGGCCACCGAGGCGGTCAAGCAGGGGGGCACCCGGCGGGGCGCGAACATGGGCATTCTGCGGGTGGATCATCCGGATATCCTCGATTTCATCGATTGCAAGAAGAACAATGCGGACATCACCAACTTCAACATTTCGGTGGGGATCACCGAGGCGTTTATGCAGGCGGTGCAAAACGGCGACGCCTATGAGCTGGTCGACCCCAAGAGCAAGCAGGCGGTCGGCGAGCTGGAGGCGCGCGAGGTGTTCCACAAGATCGTCGAGAGCGCGTGGCGCAACGGCGAGCCGGGCATCATCTTCCTCGACCGGCTCAACCGGGACAACGTCGTCCCTTCGCAGGGGGAGATCGAGAGCACCAATCCCTGCGGCGAACAGCCGCTGCTGCCCTATGAGTCGTGCAACCTCGGGTCGATCAACCTTGTCACCATGCTCGCCAAGGACAAGAACGGCTGGCGGATCGATTATAAAAAACTCGAGCGGACGGTCGAGGACGCGGTGCACTTCCTCGACAACGTCATCGACGTGAACAAATATCCGCTCGAGGAGATCGATTTCACCACCAAACAGACCCGCAAAATCGGGCTTGGCGTGATGGGCTGGTCGGACATGCTCGCCTATCTCGGCATGTCCTACAATTCCGAGGAAGCGGTCGCCCTCGCGGGCGAGGTCATGAAGTTCATCACCGAGACGGGCCGCCGCGCCTCCGCGCGGCTTGCCAAGGTACGCGGCGCCTTCCCGCTCTTTGGGGAGAGCATCTTCGCCGCCGGGGAACCGCTGCGCAACGCCACGATCACCACCATCGCGCCCACCGGGACCCTGTCGATCATCGCGGGCTGCTCGTCGGGCGTGGAGCCGGTGTTCGCCTACGTCTTCATCCGCAACGTCATGGACGGCACCGAGATGATCGAGGTGAACCCCGTGCTGCGGGAGACCCTCGAGGCGCGCGGCCTCTACAGCGACGAGCTGATGAAGAAGATCGCCGCGGAGGGAACCCTCCAGCACATCGACGAGATCCCCGACGACATCAAGCGCGTATTCGTCTGTTCCCACGACGTGAGCCCGCTCTACCATGTCAAGATGCAGGCGGCGTTCCAGAAGCACACCGACAACGCCGTCTCCAAGACGGTCAACTTCGCGCACGGCGCGACGATGGAGGACGTTGAAGAGGTCTACATGCTCGCCTACGAGCTCGACTGCAAGGGCGTCACGATCTACCGTGACGGCAGCCGCGCCGAGCAGGTGCTCAACATCGGTTCGGTGAAGAAGGAGGGCGAGACGGAAGCGCCGCCCGCCATGCGCACGGACATCCGTCCCCGTCCGCGCCCGGAGGTCACCTGCGGCCTGACCGAACGCATGAAGATCGGATGCGGGAACCTGTACGTCACGGTCAACTATGACGAGCACGGCATCTGCGAGGTGTTCACCTCCACCGGCAAGGCGGGCGGATGCCCCTCCCAGTCGGAGGCGACCGCGCGGCTGGTGTCCATCGCGCTGCGCTCGGGCGTCTCGATCGACGAGATCCTCGACCAGCTCCGCGGCATCCGCTGCCCCTCCACCATCCGCCACGCGGGGATGAAGTGCACCTCCTGCCCCGACGCGATCGCCCGCGTCATCAAAAAGACCGCCGACATGATCGAGAACCAGAAGCTCGGCCTGCCCGCGGCGGAACCCGCCCGGACCGAGGCGCCCGCCTCCGGCGCGGCGGCCCTCAACGCGAAATTCTGCCCCGAGTGCGGCAGCGCCCTCGAACATGAGGGCGGCTGCGTGAGCTGCCGCAGCTGCGGATACTCCAAGTGCAACTGAGGAGAACGGAAAAAGAAGGCCGGGGACGAAAGTCCCCGGCTTTCCTTTTGCGGCTCTTCAAGCCGCAGGGGCCGGCCTTTTGAAAAAGGCCTTGCGAAAACTTTGATCAGGCCGGCCGCCCCGCGCCCCACCCCGCCGCGACCCGTGAGGCGGGGTCCCGTCAAAGCCCGGCGGAGGCCGCCAGCCTCGCCCGCAGCCGCCAGCCCCCGGCAAACGCCGCCGCGGCCGTGCAGTCGCACAGCGCGGCCTGCGCGTCCTCGACGCGCAGCAACAAACGCCGCTGGCGTTTGTTGAGCGTTTGCCGGAGCGCCGCGCGCGCCGCGTCGTATTCGTCCGATGCGGCGTTATATTCCGGCGTGTCGCGGCAGCGCTCCTCGATGAAGGACAACCGCTCGAGATAAAGCTCCTCTAAAGTGTCTGACATAGCATTTCCTCCTTTATGAACACCATATGGTGTTCATAAAGCCAATTATACACCAAGCGGTGTATAATTGCAATCAGAAAACCGTGCTTGGAGGAGAAAAAATGGCAAAATATTTGCGGATACATGATCTTCGCGAGGACCGCGACAAAACACAGCAGCAACTGGCAGACGAGCTGAACATGTACAAGACGACTTACGCTCGTTATGAGCAGGGGGAACGCGAACCGCCATTTGCATTTATGATTCAGCTGGCGCAATACTATGGCGTGAGCCTTGACTATCTGGCTGGATTGACAGACTCCCCGGAGCCGCCGGCGGAAAACAACGCCCCGTAGAGGCGTTCGCGCGCTTTGCGCGCGTGCGCTGCTTCGCCGCGCAGTTTTCCGCCTCCCCGTGGGAGATGCGAGCGAAATAAAAACGGCCGTGTCTCTCCGAATGTACTTTCGGTACGGTTCCGGGGACTCTCGGGCAGAGGCATTGCGCCCGCGGCGCGGCGGCTGGCGGGATGCTGTAGGCGCGTTCGCTGATCCGTGAACCGGGCGCCGCCGACTTTGGCCGAAGGCCAACCGGAGGCGGCGCGGGGGTCGCAGGGGATTTGGCCGCAGGCCATCCTGATAGAGAATCCGGCCCGCAGGGCCGGGTCCGCGAAGCGGACTCAAGCCGGGGCCGCGGGGCGGAGCGCCCGCGAGCGGCCGTCGCGCGTAGCGCGCTCCGGG
>NZ_DBMDHH010000019.1:0-53432 GCF_057433415.1 Anaerotruncus sp.
AAAAATGGCGTAGTAGCCGAAAAGCCAAAACCCGAAAACCCTTGCAAATCAAGGAAAAATCGAAGGAGAATGAGTATATATGAAATTAGGCATCGTCGGGCTGCCGAACGTCGGCAAGTCCACCCTGTTCAACGCGATCACCAACGCGGGCGCGCAGTCCGCGAACTATCCCTTCTGCACCATCGAGCCGAACGTCGGCATGGTCGCCGTGCCGGACGAGCGCCTCGACGTGCTCGCCAAAATGTACGACCCGGACAAATACACCCCCGCCGTCATCGAATTCGTCGATATCGCCGGGCTGGTGCGCGGCGCGTCCAAGGGGGAGGGGCTGGGCAACAAGTTCCTTTCCCACATCCGCGAGGTGGACGCGATCGTGCATGTGGTGCGCTGCTTCGAGGACAACGAGATCATCCATGTCGACGGGGAGATCGGCCCCCGGCGGGATATCGAGACGATCAATCTCGAGCTCATCTTTTCTGACATCGACATCGTCGACCGCAAGATCGACCGCGCCCTCAAGGCCGCCAAGGGCGGCGACAAAACGCTCGCCGCGCAGGCGGACGTGCTGGGACGGCTCAAGGCCCACCTCGAGGAGGGGAAATCCGCCCGCAGCTTCGTGTGCGACGCAGAGGAGCGCGCCGCGCTCGAGGACATGCCGCTGCTCTCCGACAAGCCGGTCATCTACGCCGCCAACATGAGCGAGGCGGATTTTACCGGCGGCATCGAACAGAACCGCTTTTACCATGAGGTGGAGGAGATCGCGGCGGCGGAGCACGCCGAGGTGCTGCCCATCTGCGCCCGGATCGAGGAGGAGATCGCCGACATGTCCGCCGAGGACAAGCTGCTCTTCCTCGAGGAGATGGGGCTGCATGAGTCGGGCCTCGACCGCCTCATCAAAAAGAGCTACGCCCTGCTCGGGCTGATCTCCTACCTCACCGCCGGCAAGCAGGAGGTGCGCGCGTGGACGATCACGCGCGGCACCAAGGCCCCGCAGGCCGCCGGGAAGATCCATTCCGATTTTGAAAAGGGCTTCATCCGCGCCGAAGTCGTCGCGTACGACGACCTCATCGCCTGCGGCTCGATGGCCGCCGCCAAGGAGAAGGGCCTTGTCCGCTCGGAGGGCAAGGAATACGTCATGCAGGACGGCGACGTCGTCCTCTTCCGCTTCAACGTCTGATGAGGCGGGCGCTGGTCCTGTGCGGCGCGCTCGCGCTCGCCGCGCTGCTCTTTTTGTTCCTGCGGCCGCACCCGGAGCGCGCCGCCTTCCTGCCCGAGGCGCAGAACGACTTCGTCCTGGGCGCGGTCGGCCTACCCGGCGGCGCGCCCGCCCCGGAAAGCGCATCCCCCGTCGACGGGGTCCCCTCCCGGGCGGAAGTGGTCCCCGCGGAATCCTCCGCGGCTTCCGAGGCCGGGTCCGCCGAGGCCGAATCCGGCGAACCGGAAAATACCGCCCCGCTTCCCGAAGCCGCCGCGCTCCCCGCCGGGGAACGCAGCGTGGACGCCCGTCCCGAGCGGGAGAGCTACCCCGTTGGGACCGGCGAGATCGCGCTCGTCGTCACCAACCGGACGGAAAACGACCTCATCTACACCCACTGGTTCGACTTCCGGCGGGTGGAGGGGGACGCCGTCGTGCCGCTCACCCCGCGCGCGGGGCTGATGGCAAACCCCGACGACGTGAACGCCGAACGGGTGCTGCACGGGGGCGAGACCGTCACGATTACGCTGCCCATCGACCTCTTCGACGAGCCGCTGCCGCCGGGCACCTACCGCGCGGCGCAGCTGAGCTGCTTCGCGGATACCGGCGGGCAGGCGCTCGCCTGCTCGGAGATCACCGCGGACTTCGTTATCGCGGAAAGCTGAAGAGCAGGCCGGGGCGCCGCCCCGCCGCCTTTTGAAAAAGGCGGGCGAAAATCTTCGCTTTTGGCTTTCTCACGGCGCCCCCCTTTGCGGGGGACGCGGCCGGCCTGCGCCAAACGTTCTTTGCCCCCTTTCTTGAAAGAAAGGGGACCGACGGCTTCCGGAGGAAGCCGGACAAAAGAAGGCCCCCGCCGCAAGGCGGGGGCCTTCTTATTTTCGCCTCCCCGTCATTCATCCTCGGGGTAGGCGGCGTTGATTTGGTAGCAGAGGGTCATGAGGCTGTCGCCCAGGTGGACGTTCTCGACGACCGCACCCTCAAAGTCGAGGGAGAGGTCGTAATGGGAGAAGTTCCAGAAGCAGTTGACGCCGAGCTTCATGAGCCGCTGGGCGGTCTCGAAAGCGACCTCCTTGGGGATACAGAGGATGGCGGCCCGCGGGGACTGCTCCTTGCAGAACGCCTCGAGCCCCGCCATGTCCTGCACGGTCAGGCTGCTCACCTTCTGGCCGATCACGCGGGGGCTGTCGTCAAAGATCCCGACGAGCTTGAAGCCGCTGCTCTCGAAATCCATGTGGCGCGCGATCGTGCGGCCGAGGTTGCCCGCGCCGATGAGAACCATGGGGGTATGCTTGTTGAGCCCCATGATGTTGCCGATCTCCTTGTGGAGCGCGGCCACGTTGTAGCCGTAGCCCTGCTGCCCGAAGCCGCCGAAGCAGTTGAGGTCCTGGCGGATCTGGGACGCGGTCAACTGCATCAGGGAGGCCAGCTCGCGCGAGGAGATGCGGGTGACGTCGCGGCTGAGCAGGTCGCCGAGGAACCGGTAGTACCTGGGCAGCCGCTTGATAACGGATAGGGAAACACCCTCGTGTTTCGGCATATGCAAAACCTCTCGATCCAGAATTCCCGGTTACAGCCGTGCGATGGTGTCCATCACATAGTTGCCGAATTCCTCGCAGGTGCAGCCGGTGTCGCGGCCGGTGACCGCGAGCTTCTTTTCCTCGTACATACAGATGTCCAGCGCCCGTTCGAGCTTATCCGCCTCGGCCTGATAGCCGATGTGGCTCAGGAGCAGCACCGCCGCCCGCAGCATCGAGCAGGGGTCGGCGTATTTGCCGCGGCCCTCGGCGATCATGCGCGGGGCGGAGCCGTGGATCGCCTCGAACATCGCGTAGCGCTTGCCGAGGTTCGCGCTGCCCGCGGTGCCGACGCCGCCCTGGAATTCGGCGGCCTCGTCGGTGATGATGTCGCCGTAGAGATTGGGCAGCACGAACACCTGGAAGTCGCGGCGGCGCTTGGGGTCGATCAGCTTGGCGGTGGTGATGTCGATGTACCAGTCGTCGGTCGTGATGCCGGGGTACTCCTCGCCGATCTTCTGGCAGAGCTTCAGGAACTTGCCGTCGGTCGTCTTGACGACGTTCGCCTTGGTGATGATCGACACGCGGCTCTTGTGGTTCTTTTTCGCGTAGTCGTAGGCGAGCCGCGCGATCCGCTCGGTGCCCTCGGTGGTGGTCACGACGAAGTCGAACGCCACGTCCTCGTCCACGTTGAGGCCGCAGGAGCCGATCGCGTAGGCGCCCTCGGTGTTCTCCCGGAAGAAGGTCCAGTCGATCCCCTCGCTCGGCACCTTGACGGGGCGCACGTTGGCGAACAGGTCGAGCTCCTTGCGCATCGCGACGTTGGCGCTCTCGACGTTGGGCCACGGGTCGCCCGCGCGCGGGGTCGTCGTGGGGCCCTTGAGGATGACGTGGCATTTTTTGAGCTCGGCGAGCACGTCGTCGGGGATCGCCTTGCCCTGCGCCGCGCGGTTCTCGATCGTCAGCCCGTCGATCGTGCGGAACTCCACCTTGCCCGCCCCGACCTCGTCCGCCAGCAGGTGCCGGAGCACCCGCGCGGCCTCGTTCGTGATGATGGGGCCGATGCCGTCGCCCCCGCACACGCCGATGACGATGGTGTCGAGCTTCCCGTAGTCGGTAAACTCCTTCTGCGCCTTGATGCGCTCGTTGCGCGCGAGCTGCGCTTCCACGAGCGCCGCGAACTTTTCAGCGGCGGCTTTGACTTTCTGGTCCAATCGCGTTTCCTCCCATATTTTCATTTCCCCCGCGCGCTCTCACGCCGGACGGTCTGTCTATATATGATAATTTTATAACAGACTTACCCCATTGTCAATGAACGATGGAAAGAAATCCGGCCGCCGCCCCCGCTTTTACGAGGGGAACAGCCCCGCCTCGCTGCACATCTCGGCCTGGGCGCGCAGCGTGCGCTTGGCGGCCGCGAGCCTGCGGCTCACGGTGGAGGGGTGCACCCCGAGCTCCAGGGCGATCGCCGGGATGTTGCGCCCCCCGAAAAAATAGAGCGCGACGACCTGCCGCTGCTTGGGCGGCAGGTGGCGCACGGCGCTGCGCAGGAACCGCGCGTACCGTGCGCGCGCGGGTGCGTTGTCGGCGCACTGCGGCGCGGCGATCCGCTCGAAATCCTGGAGGGAAAAGGTGCTTTCACATACGTCAAACATGTGCCCCGCCCCCCTCAGTCATAATAGTGGCGCAGGTAGTCCATGACCACGCGCAGGTCGTACAGTTCGGCGTAGAGCGCGTCGATCCGCCGCTGCGCGGCGAACGCCTCCTCGCCGCGCGCCGTCTGCGCGAACACCCTCAGCTCCCGCAGGCGCTCCTGCAGGCGGTCGGCCGCCGTCCGGTACTCCTCCGACAAAGCGGTTAAATCCATTCAATTCCTCCTTGTGATTTTACAAATCGTGTGATTTTTGCTTCTTATCTTAAGAGTGCCACACGGAATGTGTATTCACAAGAAAATTTCGCACAATTTGCAAGATTTTGTTGACGAAATACACAAAATGTGTTATTATCAGGACAGTGAGGTGACCGGAATGCTGGCTAACAGGCTGCGGGCCCTGCGCAGGGCCAAGGGGCTGACCCAACAGGAACTGGCGGGCGCGCTGGAAATTTCCGCGAGCGCGGTGGGCATGTACGAGCAGGGACGGCGGGAGCCGGACAACGAGACGCTGACCAAATTCTGCCGGTTCTTCGGCGTGCCGAGCGACTACCTGCTGCTCGACGGGGCGGAAAGCCCCGCCGGACCGCCCGAGCTCGGGGAGTTCCTCGAGGATTTCCGGCGCAGGCTGCTGGCGCAGGAGGGCCTGATGTTCAACGGCGTGCCCCTCACCGAGGAGGAGATCACCCAGGTCGTCAGCGCGATCGAGGTGGGCGCGTCGGTCGCCGTCAACAAGCTGGGCCGCAAAAGCGGCGGAAAGGACGTCTGAGCAGGACAGCATGGAACGCATCAAGGAACTGGCGCGCCAGCTCGCCGAGCGGTTCGGCACCGCCGACCCGTTCGCGCTCTGCGCCGCGCTCGACATCACGGTCCTGCCCGTCGGGCTGCCTCCCGGCGTCAGGGGCTTTTACGGGTGCGTGCACGGGGCGCGCATCCTCTACCTCAACGGCGCGCTCGAGGAAAACGAGCGCCGGACGGTGTGCGCCCACGAGCTGGGGCACGCCCTGCTGCACGAGGGGCACAACGCCCTCTTCCTGCGGGAGCGCACCGACTTCGTCATGGAGCGCTACGAGCGGGAGGCCGACCTCTTCGCGGGGTACCTGCTGCTCGACGGCGAGACGGTGGAGGAGTGCCTGCGCAACGGCTGGACCTCCGAGCAGGCGGCGGCGTTCACCGGGCTGCCCGCCCATATCGTCGAATACTGCATGACCCACTAGGCAATCAAAAACGGGGCGCCTCCGGCGCCCCGTTTTTGATTACGCCTCCTCTGCCAGCGCGCGGCTGACGGCGGCGAACTGTTCCAGCGTGAGCTGCTCGGCGCGCGCCCCCGCGGGCACCTCCGCCCGCTCGAGCAGGGCCGCGGCACGCTCCTTGGGAAGCGGCAGGCCCGCCGAAAGGCAGTTGAGCAGCGTCTTGCGCCGCATCGAAAAGGCGGCGCGCACCACCCGGAAGAAGGTTTTTTCGTCCCCCGGGTCGACGGGCGGCTCCCGGCGGATGTCCAGCCGGATGACGGCGGAATCCACGTCGGGCGAGGGCAAAAACGACCCGCGCGAAACGGGAAAGAGCACCTTCGGCTCGCTGTAGTAACGCACGGCGCAGGACACCGCGCCCGCCTCCCGCATGCCGGGGAGGGCGCACAGCCGCTGGGCCGCCTCCTTCTGCACCATGACGGTCACCGATTCGATGGGCAGGCGCTGTTCGAGCAGGCCCATTACGATCGGGGAGGTGATGTAGTAGGGCAGGTTCGCGCAGACGACCACCCGCAGGCCGCCGAGCTTTTCCGCGATGAGCGCGCGCAGGTCGACCTTCATGACGTCCGCGTTGACGATCTCGACATTTTGGAACCCGGCAAGCGTTTCCGCGAGCACGGGGAGCAGCCGTCCGTCGATCTCGACGCAGACGACCCTGTCCGCGCGGCGGGCCAACTCGGCGGTCAGCACCCCGACCCCCGCGCCGATCTCGATCACGCCCACGCCCGGCCCCGCGCCGCCCTGCTCCGCCATGCGCGGGCAGACGGTGGGGTTGACCAGGAAATTCTGCCCCAGCGCCTTGGAGAAGCGGAAGCCGTGCCGCGCGAGCAGGTCCCGGATGACACCGATATTCGAGAGGTTTTCCACGGCGTTTCCCTCCTTTCCGCCGACGCGGCAAATTTCCGCACGGCCCGTGAAATTTTTACCGATTGTTGCACAGTCCGGCAAACTATAGTAAAATGGTCTGAAAGGACGAACGCCCTTCCGCCGAATGGTATCATTATAAAGGATGTGAACCGATATGACAAGACGCGATAAGATCAACTACTACCTCGACATCGCCGAGACCGTCGCCGAGCGCGGCACCTGCCTGCGGCGCAACTTCGGCGCGATCATCGTCAAAAACGACCAGATCGTCTCCACCGGCTATGTCGGCGCGCCGCGCGGCCGCCAGAACTGCTCCGACCTGGGCTACTGCACCCGCGACCGCATGGGTGTCCCGCGCGGGCAGCGCTATGAGCTCTGCCGTTCGGTCCACGCCGAAATGAACGCGATCATCCACGCCGCCCGCGTGGACATGCTCGGCTCCACCCTCTACCTCGTCGGCCGGGAGGTGGCCTCGGGCGAATATGTCCAGAACGCCTTCCCCTGCTCGATGTGCACCCGCCTGATCATCAACGCGGGCATCTCGACCGTCATCGTGCGGGACGACAAGGAAAATTTCCGCGTCATCAACGTTGCCGACGAATGGATCGTCAACGACGAGACGCTGCGCGGAGAAAGCAACTACTGAACGTCATAAGGGGGACTCCGCCGTGAACAGACATAACCGCATCGACCTCTCGGGACGGCGCGGGGGCAACAGCCTCCCGCTCTGCCTGCTGCTCGCGCTCGCGCCCGCACTGATCGGGTGCTTCCCCGCCGTCTCCTACCCGCTCGAGCAGCAGATGAAGCGCGCCTTCCTCGTGTGGCCCGCCCTCTGCTGGCAGTTCTTCAGCATGCTCGCCGTCGCCGCCTACCTCACGGCGGCGGCCATCCTCTGCGCCCGCGCGCGTTCCTCCGGCGCCTGCGCCGGGGCCGCCGCGGCCGGGCTTGCGCTCCTGTCGGCCCTCGGGCTCACGGTCGGCGCCTATCCGGGCGGCGGCCTTACCCTGCGGCTCGTCATGCTGTTCGAGCGGCAGCCGGTCGGCATCGCCTTCCTCGGCCAGATCATCCTGGCCGTTTATCTGCTCGCGCGCTGGCTGCGCTACCGATAGGGGGGCGCGCGGATGAAACAGCCTGAACTGAGCCCCTCCGCCCGCGTCTTCCCAGGCGCGGTCGTGCGCGGGGAAGTCACCGCCGGGGCGGAAAGCAGCATCTGGTACAACGCGGTCGTCCGCGGCGACATCGAGCGGATCTCAATCGGCGCACGCACCAACATCCAGGACTGCTGCGTCGTTCACGCGGACGCGGGGTTCCCCGTCGCGGTGGGCGACGGCGTCACCGTCGGGCACGGCGCGATCCTCCACGGCTGCACGGTCGGGGACAACACGCTGATCGGCATGGGCGCGATCGTCTTAAACGGCGCGAGGATCGGGAAAAACTGCCTGATCGCCGCCGGCGCGCTCGTCCCGCAGGGGGTGGAAATCCCCGACGGCTCCCTCGCGCTCGGCCAGCCCGCGCGGGTGATGCGCCCGCTCATGCCCTCCGAAATCGAACATAACGCCGCCTCCGCCGCGCAATACGCGGCGCTTGCCGCAGAAGCAGAATAACCGCCCCGTTTTCCAGCGGGGCTTCCGCAAAAAAACGAGCGGTTCGCTAAATTGCGAACCGCTCGTTTTTTATTTTATGCTTTATTTCAATCTCCGGAATGTCAGGCGGCGGCGCCAGCACCCTGCCGATCATAAAGCCCATCTTGATTCGGAACTGTTCATGCAAATCGTTGATGTTGACGCCCAAAAGGGTCTTGATTTTGTCCAAGCGGTACTTCAACGTGTTCTCATGGATGTAAAGGACATGCGCCGTCGGCGCCAGCTTCGCATTGTTGTTCAAATAACATTCCAACGTCCTCATCAATTCGGTGTGGTTGCTGCTGTCGTATTCAAGCAGCGCATGGAAAAGGTTGTTGTAATAATTTTGCAGTACGGAGGACTCCCGCACGGAAAGGAGAAGAGAATACAATCCGATGTTCTCGTAATACATCACCGGGAAATCCGGCTTTTCGATCCGCAGCACCTTCAACGCCTGCTGCGCAGTCTGGTAACTCTTGAGAAGATTCTCCATTCCCTCGAACGCCCTTCCCACGCCGATTTCCAGTGTCAGCTTCGGGTACCTTCCCGACATAACGGTGATCACATAGGACAGAATCTGATCCAGGTAGCGGTACCGCTGATCGCACTTTGCCAGAAATATGATCCGGTCTTTTTTGTTGGTCAGCAGTTTGGTGACCCCGTACTCCTCGAAGGACGTCCCGACCAGATCCCAAAGGTAGTTTTTGACGTTATAGCTGTTGTAATCACGCGCCGCTTCCGAAAAATCGGCGTTGATGATCCCAATGCTGTATTTGTCGTTCGGCTCCATCCCATACCGCGCAAGCCGCGGAAGCAGATTTTCCTCCCCGCCGATGTCCCCAAAAAGAAGGTCGTTCATAAACGCGTTGATGGATTCCTCCTCCAGGGAGGAGTCGATGATCGCCGCCCCGATATCCTTGGTAAACTCCACCAGCTTGGTCTCCCACGGGACTTCAAAGAGCGGCAGGTGGAGGTCATCCGCAAGCGCCACCGCCTCCGGAGGCAGTTTCGGGATATACCTTCCCGTGTTCACCACGATGCCCGCCACAAACTTGTCGTTGCAGCGCTGGATAAACCTCAGCAGCTCCTGCGTGACGTTCTCCTTGAGGTTACTGCCGGTTATGATGACGAGCTCATCGCCGATGAGCCAGTCAAGCGTCATGCTGATATTTTCCATTGCCTCGGCGACATAGACCCAACGGACCACCCTGTCCAAACCCTCGGCCCCGCTGAGGAGCCTGAGGTTCCGAATGGTAGGAATCGTTAGAATCTCTCGGCATTGAAAACTCACTGACAACATCCCCTTTCGTGACACAGTTCCATTATAAGCGGCGCCACACACTCACCGCATGTCCGAACGAGATAGTTTTATTCGTCGACTCGAGCCATACCAATCACCGGATATTTATGATTTAATAATCCCAAAGAAAAATGTTTGTCTGTTTTGCATGACTTTTATAAACTTATTTTCATTTTTTAAGTTATTCTTCTTATTTTACAGTTTATATGTGTGAGCAGTTTAAATCAAGTGTTTCTTTTCTGGCAAAAAGTGGCTCGGTGAGTAGGGTCCTGTCATCCGGCCGTGCAAGGGGTGGGAAAATGAAGCCTAAGGTATGGACTGATTCCGGGAACGGGCTGCACGCCGCATTGAACAAGCTGGATGTCATCCTCCTCACCTTTGGGGCCATGCTCGGCTGGGGCTGGGTGATCCTAACCGGGGAATGGATTCTGTCCGCGGGCGCCTTCGGCGCGGCGGCTGCTTTCGTCCTGGGAGGTATCTTTGTCTCCTTCGTCAGCCTTGTCTATGCGGAGCTTTCCTCCGCCATGCCGAACAGCCTTGGGGTCATCGGCTTTTGCAGGCGCGCTTTCGGGACACGGATCTCCTTCCTCTGCGGATGGGCGGTCATCCTCACCTTTCTCTCCGTCATCTCCTTCGAAACCGTCGCCTTCCCCAACGTTTTCGCCTACCTCTTTCCCGATATCCTTTCGGGCTACCTTTACAGCGCCGCCGGTTTTGAGATCCATGCTCCCTGGCTGCTGATCGGCGTCGGAAGCTCTCTGTTGATTTGCGCCGTCAACTACCGGGGGGTCCGAACAGCGGCCCTCTTACAGACGGTCCTGATGGCCGTCATCCTTCTTGCGGGGATTCTGCTGGCGGGCGGCACGGTCGTCAACGGGAAACCGGAAAATCTTTTTCCCCTCTTTTCAAACGGCCCGCACGGGGTTCTGACCGTCGTCGTCATGACGCCTTTCATCTACAGCGGCTTTGACGTCATTCCCCATGCCGCGGAGGAGATGAATATCCCGCCGCGCAAAATCGGCCAGCTGCTGGTTTTATCCGTCGGGCTTGCCGTCATATGGTATGTCTCCATCATCCTCTGCGTCAGTTGCACGCTCAGCAGGCAGCAGATCGCGTCGAGCGCGCTTCCCACCGCCGACGCGATGGCGGCTGCTTTCGGCGGCAACACCGCTGCGTCCAGACTCCTAGTCGCCGGCGGAGTGGCCGGAATCGTAACCTGCTGGAACGCCTTTTATATCGGCGCCAGCCGTACGGTCTATGCCATGTCCCGGGAGGGTCTGCTCCCCGCCTGGTTTGGAAAAATCCATCCAAAGTACCGAACCCCTTCACGCGCCATCCTTTTGATCATGGTGCTCACCTCCGCCGCTCCGTTTTTCGGCGCGACCGTACTGAAATGGGCGGCCAACGCGGGCAGCTTCGCCACCGTCGTCACCTATCTTTTGGTCTCGGTTTCCTATTTGAGGCTGCGCCGGCGGGAACCCGACATGCCCCGTCCCTATTCGGCGGCGCGGTGGCGGCTCGCAGGGGGCGGTTCCCTTCTGCTCAGCGCCGTCATGCTTGCGGCCTATCTCCCGGGCTCCCCCGCATCGCTCAGCTGGCCCTATGAATGGGTGATTGTCGGCGGGTGGGCGGTTTTAGGGCTCCTGTTTTACCGTTCCTCCCCCCGGCGGAAGGCCTCCCGTCCCCGCTGACTCCTGAAAGCTTTCCGGCTTGTGGGGGCGAGACAAAATCTTTTGTCAGCGGGCCACATAGTAACCCAATATGGATTGTGTTTAAATGGGATTGGGGAGCGTTTCATGATTCGGATGATGACCGCCGCGCTTCTGCTCAACACCGATATGGGCATTTATTTTTTCGTCCTGCCCTACCTTTCCTCCGGGCTGGGGATGTCCCAATCCGAAATTGGATTGCTGACGGCGGTCCACTCGGTCTGCTACATCGCCGTCACCTGCCTGAGCGGGATGCGCCGGAACCATCTCTGCGGAGCCTTCGCGGCGCGTTGGTCGATTCTTTTGGCCGCGGCCGTATACCTGATAAGCGCTCTTTGTCCCACCCACCCGCTCCTCTATCCGCTGGTGCTTTTGCACGGTCTTTGCCAAGGGACGTTCTGGCCGGAATTCTGGGCCTTTCATGCCGCCCGCGGCGGGAACGGCGAAGACACGGGGCTTCTGTGCAACAGCTTTATCTGGATCACCATGACGTCGGTCGCCGCGCCCGTGCTGGCGGGCTTCCTGTATCCCCTGCTGGGGCGCTGTCTGCTCCTGCTTGCGGCGGCCATGCTGCTGCCGTCGGTCGTCTGTCCGCCTCCCATTTCTCCGAAAGCGGCCGGCAGGGCCGCCGTATCGACCGGCGGCGACGGAAGCGGAGAGGACCGCGGTTCCCCATGGGCGGACCTCTGCCGGTCCGAACAACGGATTTTGCTTTTTTCCGGTTTGGGTGGAATCTGCGCGGCCGGGCTGGCCGAAGGGGCCTTCCGCGCGACAGGCGCCTTTTTTGTACGCCGGGCCGGGTTCGGCGCCAGTTTCTGGGGCGTGCTGCTGGGCATCCGGCTCTTTGCGCAAATGGCGGTCGCCACCGCGTTAAAGCGATCCGGTCCCGAGCAGTTGGCCAAGCTTTGGACCGCTTTGATAATCGCCCTGTCGGAAGGGGCGCTCTGCCTCTGTTTTCTATTGCTCGGGAATGCGGGACGGGCCTGGACCATGGGGATCGGAATGGCCCTCGTGGGAACCGTGGCGGGGTTTCTGCATTTCACCGCGCTGCGGATCGGGGTCTTCGCCTCCCGGCCGGGAGGAAGGAATTACGGCGGCGCCGCCGAATGCCTGCTTGGGCTGGGAACCTTTCTCGGTTCGCTGTTCAGCGGCTTTTACGGGACAGAACGGTACGGGAATCCTTTTCTGCCCGTAATCCTGTCGGCAGCGCTGCTTTCGGCGGCAGTCATCGCAATTTTGGGGAACCACATCGTTCGAAAAAACTTGCAGATTTGATTCGCGGGAGGGATTTGAATGGATGCGATGCTCGTATTGGACGGGCTCACCAAAAAGTATCAGGAGGTTGTGGCGGTAAAGGACCTTTCTCTTGAGTTGCACGAGGGGGAGTTCCTGACGATTCTCGGCCCCAGCGGGTCGGGCAAAACCACCACGCTGAAAATGGTCGCAGGGCTGGAGACCCCCACCAGCGGCATGATTTCGGTAAACGAGCGCGACATAACGTTTCTGCCGCCCAATGAACGGGGGTTGGGCATGGTGTTCCAGAATTACGCGCTGTTCCCACATATGAGGATCAAAGACAACGTCGCTTTCCCCCTCCATATGAAGAAGCCACGGCTTCCGGAGGCGGAGATCGGGCGGACGGTCGCGGAAATCCTCCAGCTTGTCCAGCTTGACGGATATCAGGACCGGTATCCCTCCCAACTCTCCGGCGGCCAGCAGCAGCGCGTCGCCCTCGCCCGCGCGCTCGTGTTCCATCCGCCGATCGTCCTGATGGACGAACCGCTCGGCGCCCTGGACAAAAAGCTGCGTTCGGCCATGCAGCTTGAAATCAAGCGGATCCAGCAAAAGCTGAATATTACGACGATCTATGTCACGCACGACCAGGAGGAGGCCCTCACCCTTTCCGACCGCATCGCAATCATGCGGGATGGGGAAATCGCCCAGCTGGACACGGCGAAGAACATCTACGAGCATCCCAACAGTTCCTTTATCGCCGACTTTATCGGGGAGTCAAACTTTGTACCGGTCGAAATAGCCGGTCAGGAGGGGGAGGAACTGATCCTGCGGATCAAGTCCGAGCAGGGTTCCCTCATCCGCTGCCCCAGGCGCGGCGCCCAGCCCAAACCGACGGACGATCTGAAATTCGTCATCAGGCCGGAGAAGGTCGCGATCGGCAGGGACCTCGGGCCGGAGGCGAAGCTTCGCGGGCAGGTGGCGCAGGTCATCTACCTTGGCGAAACGGTAAAATACATCATTTCAATCGACGGCAGCTACCACTTCTCCGCAAAGGAACAGACTATGGATATCCGTTCCCATTTTTCGGTGGGGGATCTCATCGACCTGACATGGAACAGTGAAAACAGCCAGCTCCTCTCCTGACGGACGTTGGATCCATCGGCCGGACGGCCGCTGCATATTCGATACAAACCAGAATGCTGAGAGAAAGAGGCGAAAAAAATGAAACGATTGACAGCGTTACTTCTGTGCGTGGTATTGGGCGTCTCTCTGATGGCGTGCGGGGCGGAGCCTGCCGCGCCCGCCGCCGACGCGGCGATCCCGGATGCGGCTCCGGCCCCCGCCGAGTCCGGTGCGCAGCCGGAAAGCGGCGGTAAGATCTTCGAGGGAAAAGAGATTACCGTCGGCGTCTGGGGCGGGAATTTCGCCAATAACATCCAGACCTGTTTTGTCGATCCTTTCGTAGAGGACACCGGAGCCACCGTGATCCTCGAAGAATACGGCAACGACTTGAGCGCAAAGATCCGCGCCCAGTACGAGCAGGATATCCCCGGTTACGACCTCGTCTCCGGCCTTGGCACAACCGACACCCTGTGGGTGTGCGCCGAGGCGGGCGCGCTGCAGCCGATCGACTACAGCAGGCTGAAATCCGCCGATAACATCATGGAAGACGTGAAGTACGAGTACGGCATCGGCGCTTACGCCAGCTCGATCCATCCCGTCTACCTCGCCGACAAATTCCCCAACGGCGGACCGACAAATGCGGTGGAATACTTCGATCTGGAGAAATTCCCCGGCAACCGCTCGATGATCAGCTATGTCCCCACCCAGACCTTCGAACTCGCCCTGCTGGGCGACGGGGTCGCGCGGGAAGACCTGTATCCGCTGGACATCGACCGCGCTCTGAAGAGCCTCGACCGGATCAAGGGCTCCATCACCAAATGGTGGGGCTCGGGGGCGGACATCATGCAGGCGCTCAACGACGGGGAGGTCGACGCCGGATATTTCTGGCCGGGCTACGCCTATAAGGTCAAGGATTCGGGCGTCAACGTCGAGGTCGGCTTCGACGACGTGCTGATGAACGTCGACGCGTGGTCAATCCCCACAAACGCGCGCAACGTCGACGTGGTCTACGCCTTCCTCGATTACTGCTGCGACCCTGAGCTGGCCGCCAAATTCTCCATCCAGTCGGGTTACGGTCCCGTTATCACGACCGCGTTCGACTATATGACAGAGGAACAGGCCAACCGAATGGCGACTTCCCCGCAAAATATCGACGGCGCGATCTGGGTCAATGTGGAATGGTGGGAACAGAACTTCAAGGAAGCGGAGCGGCGTTATCTCGAATGGCTCGCGGGCTGACGCATCGGTCCTTTAATCAAGCATCCGCCCCGCCGGCTCCCCTGCGCGGACGCCGGCGGCGGATGTCCCTTGGGAGGGATGACCATGACATTTTCGCAGAACGCAGGGTCCGGAAGGCAGCGGGAGGGTGCTTCCCTCCCCCGGAGGAGGAGCCCCTGGATCTCCTCTTTTGCGATGATCCTGCCCTCGCTGATCCTTTTGATGATCTTCTATTTTTATCCCATGATGAAACTGCTGCCCCAAAGTATTTATGAGGATCACGCCTTTACCCTGCAGTATTTCCAGCATATCTTTTCCGAGCCGGTCTACATCAAAACGCTGCTTCGCACCATCTGGCTATGTTTGGCCACCACGGCGATCAATTTTATCCTCGGGTACCCGGTGGCGTATCTTCTCTCCATCGTAAAGTCCAAGACCGCCGGCGCAATCATGACGATCATCCTGCTTTCGCTCTGGACCAGCCTGTTGGTTCGGACCTACTCCTGGATGGTGATCCTGCAGCGCACGGGGGTCGTCAACAGCTTCCTGCTCGCGCTGGGCATCGTCAGCGAGCCGGTCCAGATCATGTACACGCCGGCAGCCGTCCTGATCGGCATGGTGCATATCCTGCTGCCCTACATGATTCTTCCGATCTACAGCGTGCTGCGCAGCATCGACAAAAACCTGAGCCTGGCGGCCATGTCGCTGGGCGCTTCCAGAACGAAGGCCTTCCTGCGCGTCACCCTGCCGCTGAGTGTCCCCGGGATCGCCTCCGGGATTTTACTGGTATTCATCCAGTCGCTCGGTTTCTACGTCACCCCCATGCTTCTCGGCGGCGCGCAGACGCTGGTCGCCTCAGGGCTCATCGACCGGCAGATGTTTACGTTCCTGGATTGGTCGTTCGGCTCCGCCCTCGGCGTGATCCTCCTGTTGATCACGGTCCTGTTCCTCGGGGTTTTCGACCGCTTTTTCGGAATGGATTCCCTGCAAAAACGGCTTGTCTAGGAGGTGCCTCATGCGGACGCGAATTTCAAGGTTCGACCGGCGGCCGGTCTGGCTGTATATCGTCTGCGGACTGGTCCTGTTTTTTTTGATCATGCCGGTGCTCATCATCATCCCCATGTCCTTCGGCGGTTCGGATTTCCTGGAGTTCCCGCCCAGCAGCTTTTCCCTGCGCTGGTACCGGGATTTCTTCTCCAACCCCAAATGGCTGAACGCGGCGTGGAACAGCCTGCGGATCGCGGTCTGTACCATGGTGCTGGCCTGCACACTTGGAATCTCTGCGGCGTTGGGGATCACCAGCAAGACCATGAAAAAGGGCGGCAAGGTCTTCAATGTCATCCTGCTGCTCCCCATGATCCTGCCCTCGATCATCGTGGCGATTTCCATGTACATGGTCTACGGGCAGTGGAAGCTCATCGGCACTTACACGGGCATGGTTCTGGCGCATACCTGTCTTGCGATCCCAATGGTGGTGACCTTGACGGCGGCCTCCCTGTACGGTGTGGATTCAAACCTGTACGACGCGGCAAGGAGCCTGGGCGCGACCCATTTCACGGCGGTGCGCAAAATCGTGCTTCCGCTCATCAGGCCCGCGATCCTCACCAGCATGCTGTTCGCCTTCGTCACCTCGTTCGACGAATCCGTGATATCGGTTTTCATCGCCCGCAGGAACACCGCCACGCTGCCCAAACTGATGTTCGACAGCTTGAAGTACGAGGTCAGCCCGGCGATTTCGGCCATCTCGTCCCTGCTGATCTTTGCAACGCTCGCCGTGTTCTGCCTGCGGTTCGTCATCAACGCCAAAAAGGAGGCTGCGCATGAAAAAGTTCATTAACGCCCCCGAGGCCTACGTCGACGAGATGATGGAGGGCATCGTCGCAGCCCACCACGATACGGTCGAATGCCTCAATGGGAACCTGCGGTGCTATGTCAAAAGGAACCGCGAAAAACAGAAGGTCGGCATCGTCACCGGCGGCGGGACCGGGCATCTCCCGCTCTTCCTCGGGTATGTCGGGGACGGGATGCTCGACGGCTGTGCGGTCGGCGGCGTCTTCCAATCCCCCGGCGCGGACGACATCTATGCGGTCACCAAAGCCGTCGACCGTGGGATGGGCGTGCTCTACCTGATCGGGAATTATACCGGCGATCTCATGAATTTTGGGATCGCCGCGGAGCTCGCGGAAATGGACGGTATCAAAGTAAGGACGCTGGCAGGCACCGACGACGCCGCATCCGCCCCGCTGGACGAGGCCCACAAACGCCGCGGCGTCGCGGGAATCTTTTTCGTCTACAAGGCCGCGGGCGCGATGGCGGACGCGGGCGGTTCCCTCGACGAGGTGTGCCGCGTCGCCGAGAAGGCCAACCGGAACGTCCACACCGTCGGCGTGGCCGCCTCCCCCTGCGTGATCCCCGAAGTCGGCCGTCCCTCCTTCGAAATCGGGGAGGGCGAGATGGAGTTCGGCATGGGCATCCACGGCGAACCGGGAATTCTGCGCCAACCGCTGCGCCCGGTGGAGGAAATCGTCTCCGACATGCTCGCCCTCATTCTGGGCGAAATGGACGCCGCTCCCGGAGACGAGGTCTCCGTTCTGGTGAACGGGCTGGGGGCCACCTCACTGGAGGAACTCTACATCGCGTTCCGCAGCGTCGCCGCGATCCTGGAGGATAAGGGGATTTCGATCTTTTCCTCCTATGTGGGGGAATTCGCCACTTCCATGGAAATGTCCGGGTTTTCCCTCTCCCTTTTGAAACTGGACGGGGAGCTGAAAGAATTGCTGCGCCGGGAGGCGCATACGCCCTTTTTTACCCAGAACGCCGGCTAGCTGCCCATTGGAGGAACTATGATCGAATTCACAAAGAAGCACGCGGTCGATGCAATGAAACGCGTCTATGCGCTTATGAAGGAAAACCGGGATTCCCTGATCGAACTGGACAGTAAAATCGGGGACGGAGATCTCGGACTGACGATGGTCCGCGGATTTTCCGCGGCCGCCGACACTGCCGAGAGCATCGCCGATTCCGATCTCGGCATGTTTTTTACGAAGGTCGGCCTCTCCATCATCCGGGCGGCTCCCTCCACGATGGGGACGCTGCTCGGTTCCGCCCTGCTCGGCGCGGGGAAAGCCCTATCCGGCCGCGAACAGCTCGACGGGACAGGCTTCGCCCTGCTTTTCCGCAGTATGGCGGAAGCCGCGGCCGAACGGGGAAACGCCGGAGAGGGAGAAAAGACGCTGCTGGACGTGCTTTTCCCGGCCGCCCGCGCCGTGGAGGGGTGCGACAGCCCGGACATCTGGAAGCGCGCGCAGGCCGGGCTGACGCAGGCAAAAATCAGCCTGGAAAACACACGCGCGCTGATGAGCCAGCACGGAAAAGCCGCCGTATTCCGGGAAAAAACAATCGGCCTGGTCGATCCGGGCGCGGCGGCCGCCTGCCTGCTCATCGAGGGGATCGTCACGGCATGCAAACCGGCCGGAGTCGGCCTACAAAGACAGGAGGGTCAAAAATTGGATCGGGAAAAAGTTTATCAGATGTATCGGGAACTGGCCGCGCGTGAAACGGCGTATCGGGAGGAACAGTCGGAAAACGACCGCAGGCTCGGAATTAAGGATCTGTACCGGGAGGAGGCCGCGCGTGGGACCCGGATGCTTTACGAGCTTGGGTTCTCCCCCTCCGGCGACAACGGGGACATCAGCGTTCGCGATCCGGAAACGGGACTGGTGTATATCTCCGCCTCGCCGATCGAAATCGGCTACAAAAATCTCGGCGAATACCACGCCTGCGACATGGCCGTCGTGGACATGGAAGGCAATCGCATGACCACCTGGTCCCGCCCCACCATCGAGATGCCGATGCATCTTGCGATCCTTCGGGCCCGTCCCGACGTCAACGCGGTGGTGCATACCCACGCCGCCTGGTCCTCCGTCTTCGCCATCTGCGGCAAAAACATCCCCTTCGTGCTTGCCGAGCAATACGCGCACCTCGGCGCCGGCGAGGTCGTCTGCGCCGGATACGGCAAAGCGGGTTCCGACGAGCTGGGGGAGGAAATCGTCAGCGCGCTCGGCAAAAACAACGCCGTCCTCATGCGCAACCACGGCGCGGTAACGGTCGGGCGCACCCTCGACGAAGCGTTTACCAACGCCCGTTTCCTCGAATGCATCGCCCAGAAGGCGCTGTTCGCCACCCTGCTCGGCGGCCTCCAGACCGTCAACCCCGAGGATGTCGCGGAGGAGTGGGCGAAGTAAGCCGCCCTTTTCAGAAAATTTGTCTGTGATCGGGGGATTCCTGAAATGAAATACCTGCTCGGCGTGGACCTCGGGACCACCGCGGTCAAGGTCGGCCTGTTCGATTCCCAGGCCCGGAAGATCTGCTCCTCCACGCAGGAGTACCGGCTCATCACCGAGTCTCATTTCGTGGTGGAGCAGGAGGTGTCCGTCTATTGGGATGCCTTCAAGGCCGGCCTGCGGGAGGTTTTGGCGGAGTCGCGCCTGTCCGGCCGGGAAATTCTCGCCCTGAGCGTCTCCGCGCAGGGGGAAACCATGGTGTTCCTCGATGAAGCCGGGCGGCCGCTCTCCCGCGCCATCGTCTGGATGGACAACCGCGCGCAGGAGGAGGCCCGGTTCCTCGCGGGCCGCTTCGACCCGGATAAAATCCACCGCGCCACCGGACAGACCGACGTGATCCCGCTTTCTCCCGGCTGCAAGGTGCTGTGGTTCAAACGCAACCGTCCCGCTCTCTTTGAACGCCTCGGCAAAATCCTGCTGCTGGAGGACTGGTTCTTTTTCCGTCTATGCGGAGAGACCTTCGGCGAGGGTTCCCTCTGGTGCTCCACCCATATGTGGGACATCCGCACCAGGGACTATTGGGAGCCCATGCTGCGGGAGCTGGGCGTGCGGCGGGAACTGCTGCCGAAGATCGTGGAGTCGGGCACGCCGCTCCCGGCAATCCTGCCGGAGGTCGCCGCCGAGCTCGGGCTTTCGGAAGAGATCCTTCTCGTCATGGGCGGTCTGGATCAGTCGTGCGGCGCGCTGGGCGTGGGAAACGCCCGGCCGGGCATCCTGTCGGAAAGCACTGGGGCTGCCATGGTCGTCTGCACCCTGACCGAGCGCCCCGCCATCGATCCGCACCGCAGGCTCTCCTGCTTTTACACGGCGATTCCCGGCATGTACATGATCCATGGCTTCTCAAGCGGCGGAATCGCTCTGAAATGGCTGCGCGACGCCCTGTGCGCGGAGGAGTCCGCCGTGGGGCGGCTGCTCGGCCGGAGCGCCTATGCGCTCATGGACATGGAGGCCGCGGCCATCCCGCCAGGAAGCGAGGGGTTGACGGTGCTGCCTCATTTCCAGGGGGCCGGTCCGCCCGACACCGATATCGCCGCAAAATGCCTGATCTACGGTCTCGGTCTCAATCACACCAAGGCGCACATCATCCGCGCCTACCTTGAGGCGGTCGCGGCCTCTCTCTGCCGCATCGTGGAAGCTGTGGAGGAGATGGGGATTCCCGTGACGGAAATCCGGTCGCTCAGCGGCGGCGCGCAAAGCCCCCTTTGGTGCCAAATCAAGGCGGACATGCTCGGCAGGCCCCTGTTGACCATGCAGAACACCGAGGACGCCGCCTGCCTGGGGGCCGCGCTTCTGGCGGGCGCCGGCGCGAAGCTGTGGCCCTCCGTGCAGGAGATTTCCCTGCGGATCGCCCGGGAACGGGAACGGTATCTGCCCGCCCCGGAAAACCGCGCCCCCTACGACGACCTGCTCAGGCGATACAAGCTGCTTACCGCGCAGCTCCGGGGGATCACCTCCCAGCTGTAAGGAAAGAAGGAAGGAAGACGACGCAATGGAAGGTCCGCATTTAACCGTCATGCTCACACACCACGACATCACCGTGCCCAACGCCATGGACATTTTTCTCGAGGCAAAAGACGCCCCCGCAGACTTTTGGGGATTCAAGGACATCGGTCTGCCTGAGCGGGAAATGCGCGAGCTTGTCCAGTGTATGAAGCGTGAAGGGAAAACCGTCTTTTTGGAATCCCTCGCCTATACCGAGGAAGAGGGGCTGCAAAGCGCCCGGCTCGCAATCAACTGCGGTTTCGACTATTTTACGGGGACGAACTTTTTCCCGAAAATCCAGCAGCTCGCCTCTGAGAACGGTCTGCGTTACCTCCCCTTCGTGGGCAAACGGAGGGATCACCGGCTCTATGGGGAAATCGACGAGATCATTGCCCACGCACGGGAAGTCAGTGCGCAGGGCGTATACGGCATCAACCTGTCCGGCTTCCGCTATGTCGGCGACGCGCCCGCACTGATCACCGGGCTGGTGCACGCGATGGACAAGCCCGTCAGCATCGTCGGGAGCATCGACAGCTATGAGCGGCTGGACCTGATCAAAAAAGCCGGCCCGTGGACGTTCACCGTCGGCGGCGCGTTTTTCGAGGGGAAGTTCGGCGGGACCTTTTCCGAACAGATCGAAGCCGTCGTCTCCTATCTGAAAAAATAAGAGCCGGCCCGTCCGGCTGCGGAGGAAATCACCATGAAGATCGCAACGACATCCCCGCTCTTTGCCAGGCATCCTCTGGAAAAGGCCTTTCAAATCGCCTCCTCGCTGGGGTATGACGGAATCGAGCTGTGGGGCGGGCGCCCGCATGCATATGCGTACGACATGACGCCCGAACGGATCGATCAGATCCTGCGCCTCAAGGAGCGTTACCGGGTCGATATCCCCATCTATCTGCCTGAAGTCACCAGCTACCCCTACAACGTCTCCTCTCCCGATCCCGTGGAACGGGAGGAAACCGTCGTCTACCTCAAAAGAGGTCTGGAGGTCGCCCGGGCGCTTGGCATTCCACGTGTTTTGATCAACAGCGGACACGCCGGCTTTGGCACGACCCGGCGGGAAAACATGAAGAACATCCGCAGCGTCTTTCTTCCGGTCGTCGCGCACGCGGAGAAGGTCGGCGTCGATATCATCATCGAGGCGTTGACCCCCATGGAGAGCAACACCATCTTTTTGCTGGACGACCTGGTGGAGCTGATCGAGGATCTGAACAGCGACCGCGTGAAATCCATGCTTGACACCGTCACCCCCCTCATCAACTACGAGCCCTATTATGAACACTTTGAAAAGCTGGGCGACAAGCTCGACTATATCCACTTTGTGGACAGCAACGGCATCGACCAGACCCACATGGGGATCGGCACCGGCGTATTGGACATGCGGGAGCTTTTGGATCTGATCCGTCGCTACCACTATGATGGCTGGCTGAGCATTGAGCTTCTGTCCTGTGGGGCGCGGGAGCCCGAAATTTATGCGGGCCGCGAAATCCGCGCCCTCCGCCGGCTTCTGTCAGAATTGGAGTAGTATCCCGGGCCTTCGTTTGCAGATATGCATAACCACATCCCCGGCCGCCGCGCAAACGCGCGGCGGCTTCTTTTTTTCGCGCTTGTTCGTTTGACATTCTGCCCTGTAATGTTATAATAAAGTTGTATGTTTTGCCGCATTTTCCGATGAAGAACGGTCAATGCTACAGTCGTTACCATTCTGAAGGAGGTACCGATTGTGAAAGCGTTTGACGATGAGGAAACCCGGCAGAACGCTCCCCAAAACAACGAAAAGCAGGACGAGGCCGAATCCGACGAACAGGAGACCGGCTCGCAGGCGCAGACCGAACAGATCGAGCGTACCGGCGGCATCACGACGGGCAAGGGCAAGCACACGATCCACTGCCTGACGATCATCGGGCAGATCGAGGGGCACTACATCCTGCCCGCGACCAACAAGACGACCAAATACGAGCATGTCATCCCCCAGCTGCTGGCGGTGGAGCAGGACCCCGACATCGAGGGGCTGGTCATCATCCTCAACACGGTGGGCGGCGACGTGGAGGCGGGCCTCGCGATCGCCGAGCTGCTCTCGGGGATGAAGAAGCCCACCGTCTCCCTCGTGCTCGGCGGCGGCCACTCGATCGGCGTGCCGCTCGCGGTGAGCGCGCGCAAGAGCTTCATCGTGCCGTCCGCCACGATGACGGTCCATCCGGTGCGGATGAACGGGCTGGTGCTCGGTGTGCCGCAGACCCTCTCCTACTTCGACAAGATGCAGGAGAGGATCGTCAAATTCGTCACCGACAACTCGAACATCACCCCCGAGCGGTTCCGCCAGCTCATGATGAACAAGGACGAGCTCGTCATGGACGTGGGCACCGTGCTCGACGGGCAGTCGGCGGTCGACGAGGGGCTCATCGACGCGCTCGGCGGCGTGTCCGACGTGATCGAGTCGCTCTACGCGATGATCGAGGGGCGGGAGGAAGCGTCATGATCCTGCACACGATCATCCCGCCCGAGCAGATCTTCCCGGGCGGTGAAAACGCCGCATACGAATACCAGGAGCTGCATAACAGTTATATACAAGGAGTAAATATCGACGGAAAATTTACCGTTTCCCGACTGATTTCCACCGATCCCAGGCTCTACCTCGACCCCCGGTACGCGCCGGGGGGCCAACTGTCAAAATAAGCCGGAGGGCGCGCCGCGCCCTACATAAAGGAGTCTGCCATGAGCGTGTTGGAGGCGTTTCTGCAGGGCGTCCTGCAGGGCCTGACCGAATTTCTCCCCGTGTCCAGCTCGGGACACCTCTCCCTTTTCCAGTATTTCACCGGGAACAGCGGCGACACCGGGTTCCTCTTCTCCATCCTGCTGCACGCGGGTACGCTGATCGCCGTGTTCATCGTCTTCCGCCGCACCATCGCCGACCTGATTCTCGAGGCGTTTTCCCTGCTGCGGGACCTCTTCACCGGGCGTTTCTCCGCCAAAAACATGTCCCCCAGCCGGCGGATGCTGCTTTTCCTGCTGCTCTCGCTCCTCCCGCTGACCGTGATGTTCCTCATCAAGGACTGGGTCGAGGGCTTTTCCACCGACAACGACGTGACGGTTGAGGGCTTCTGCTTCCTCCTCACCGGCGTCATGCTCCTGACCGCCTGCAAGCACGACCACGGCCGCAAGAACGCCTCCAGCATGAAGGCGAAGGACGCCGTCGCGGTCGGCGTGGCGCAGGTGGTCGCCACGATGCCCGGCATCTCCCGTTCCGGGTCCACCATCTCGGCCGGGATGCTGTGGGGCTTCGAGCGGGAATACGCCGTCACCTATTCGTTCATCCTCGGCATCCCCGCCGTGCTCGGCGCGATCATCTTCGAGGTGCCCGACGCCTTCCGCGAGGGGTCCGGGCTGCCCCTGCCCGTCATCCTCACCGGCTTTCTCACCTCGGCCGTCTTCGGCGTGCTCGCCATCAAGCTGGTGCAGTGGGTCGTCAAGGGCAACAAGCTCAAATATTTCGGCTGGTACACCCTCGCGCTCGGCGCCGTCATGCTCACCGTGGGCGTGATCGACAACTTCGCAGGGCATCCCATCCAGCAGTTCTTCATCGGCAAATAAACCGCAGTTGCTCAGGAGGGTATCATGGCCACCAAAACCTCATCCAATTCCCGCGGCAAATCCGCCGCAGCCACCCGCAAACGAAACGCCGCCCAGCAGCGCGCGCGGCGGCAGATCCACGCGATCATCCTCTTTGCGGTCGGCATCTTCGTCGCCGCGCTCACCCTGGTCAAGGGCTCGAGCGGCTGGAACTGGCTGCACAACGCCATGTTCGGCCTCTTCGGGTGGGGCGCGATCTTCGTCGCCGTCACCCTCCTGTACATAGCCGCGCTGCTCACGATGGACAAGCCCTTCAAGGCCCGTGCGTTTGAATGTGGCGTGCTGGTCGTCCTCTTCTGCGGCGCGCTGCAGATCTTCCAGATGGGCCTGCCCGAGAGCGACCACCTGCTGGACATGCTCGTCGAATGCATCCTGCGCGGCACCGAGGTCAAGAGCGGCGGCCTCTTCGGCGCGATCGCCGGGCTTCCGCTCCTGCACTTCTTCGGCAAGGTGGGCGCGGGGGTCGTCATCGTCCTGCTCATCTTCGTCTTCCTGATGCTGCTCACCGGCGGCACCCTCATCGGGCTCGCGCGCGCGGCGCACCAGCCCGTCAAAAAGATCGAGGAGACCTACGCCGACCAGATGCAGAAGCAGGAGGAGCGCCGCGCCGCCCGCGCCCAGGCCGCCCCGAAGACGCCCATCGACATCCCGCTCGACACCCCGCGCCGGGGCCGCAAAACCGCGAAGGCCGCTCCCGACCTCACCTCCGACGTGCCGCAGGCGGGCGCGCCGCCCGCGCCCAGGCCGAAGGCCGCCGCGATCGACATCCCGCTCGACGACGACTTCGACCCCGCGCTGGCGGGGGGCTTTTCGCTGCTGCCCGCCGACGAGGCGATGGAGTTCGTGTCCGCGCCCCAGCCGTCGATCGACGATCTCGTGAGCAAGGCGGCCACCGACACCGGCCGCTTCTCCTTCAAGACGGAGCCCGCGCCCGAACCGGAGTCCGCGCCGCCCTTTGAGCCGGACCCCGTCCCCGCGCCGCCGCTCGACCGCGGCAAGCCGGACGAGGGCATCCAGATGGAGCTGGAGGCGGAATCCACCATCCCGGTGCACCCCGCCTATGTGAAGCCGCACGTCGGGCTGCTCAAGGAACCCCGCCGCAAGAGCGAGACGGACATCACCGACGAGATGCGCGCCAACGCCCAGCGGCTGGTGGACACACTCGCCTCCTTCGGCGTGCAGACGCGCATCGTGGACATCTCCCGGGGCCCGGCGGTCACGCGGTATGAGCTTCAGCCGTCGGCGGGGGTCAAGATCAGCCGCATCACGGGACTGGCGGACGACATCGCGCTCAATCTCGCCTCGGCGGGGGTGCGCATCGAGGCCCCCATCCCCAACAAGGCCGCCGTCGGCATCGAGGTGCCCAACAAGGTGATCAGCGCGGTGTCCATCCGCGAGATCATCGACTCGAAGGAGTTCCAGGGCGCCAAGAGCAAGCTCACCGCCGCGCTCGGCCGCGACATCGCGGGCAATGTGACGCTCGCCGACATCTCCAAGATGCCCCACCTGCTCATCGCCGGCTCCACCGGCTCGGGCAAGTCGGTCTGCATCAACTCGATCATCATGTCCCTGCTCTATAAATCCACCCCCGAGGAGGTCCGCTTCCTCATGATCGACCCCAAGGTGGTCGAGCTGGGGGTCTATAACGGCATCCCGCAGCTGCTCGTGCCGGTCGTCACCGATCCGAAAAAGGCGGCGGGCGCCCTCTCGTGGGCGGTCACCGAGATGCTCAAGCGCTATAAGCTCTTCGCGGACAACTCGGTGCGCGACCTCGGTTCCTACAACCACCTCGCCGCCCGCACCGAGGGGATGACCACCCTGCCGCAGATCGTCATCATCATCGACGAGCTCGCCGACCTCATGATGGCCGCCCCCACCGAGGTGGAGGACTACATCTGCCGCCTCGCGCAGATGGCCCGCGCCGCCGGCATGCACCTCATCATCGCCACCCAGCGGCCGTCGGTCGACGTCATCACCGGCGTCATCAAGGCGAACATCCCCTCCCGCATCGCCTTCGCGGTGTCGTCGCAGGTGGACAGCCGCACGATCCTCGACATGGGCGGCGCGGAAAAGCTGCTCGGCCGCGGGGACATGCTCTTCAACCCCGTGGGCGCGGCCAAGCCGGTGCGCGTGCAGGGGTGCTTCGTCACCGACGAGGAGATCGAGGACGTGATCGCCTTCATCAAGAGCGACGCCTCCGCCGAGTACGACGAGGAGATCGTCAGCGAGATCGACAACCACGTCGTCGCCGGCAAGGGGAGCAAAAACGGCGGCGGCGATTCCGCGGCGGCGGGCGAGGACGCGGAGGACGAGATGCTCCTGCCCGCGATCGAATGCGTCGTCGAGGCGGGGATGGCCTCCACCTCCCTGCTCCAGCGCCGCCTCAAGCTCGGCTACGCGCGCGCCGCGCGCATCGTCGACGAGATGGAGCAGCGCGGCATCGTCGGCCCCTTCGAGGGCAGCAAGCCGCGCCAGGTGCTCATCTCCCCCGAGCGGTGGGCCGAAATGAAGCTGAACCGCGCCGATTAAATAAAATTCGTCCCAGAGATGCCGCCCCCGGCGGCATCTCTCATTTCCGCCGCCCCGCGCGGCCGAGGAGCGTTACGATGTTTTTACCGCTGACCAAACAGGAGCTGCGCGAACGCGGATGGGACCGGCCGGATTTCATCTGCGTGACGGGCGACGCCTACGTCGACCACCCGAGCTTCGGGATCGCGATCGTCTCCCGCCTGCTGGAATCGCTCGGCTACCGGGTGGCGATGATCGCCCAGCCGGTGTCCGACGCGGACTACCTGCGCTTCGGCGCGCCGAAATACGGCTGGTGGGTGACGGGCGGCAACATCGATTCGATGGTCGCGCACTATACCGCCGCCAAGCGGAAACGCTCGGACGACGCCTATACCCCCGGCGGGAAGGCGGGCCGCCGCCCCGACCGCGCCACAACCGTCTACTGCAACAGGATCCGCGCCCTCTTCCCCGACGCGCAGATCGTCATCGGCGGGCTGGAGGCGTCGATGCGCCGCTTCGCCCACTACGACTACTGGGCGGACACGGTGATGCCCTCCATTCTGGTCGACAGCCGCGCCGACCTGCTCATCTTCGGCATGGGGGAAAAGCAGACGGAGCATATCGCGCGGGAGCTGGAAAAGGGTGTGCCCGCCCAAGAGATCCGCTGCAAGGGGGTCTGCTACCTCACCAATCAGCCGGGGCTGCCCGCCGACGCCGTGTCGGTGGCCTCCTACGCCAAGGTGAAGGAGAACAAGCTCTCCTACGCCAAGGCCACCCGCACCGAGATTGAGGAACAGGACGCGGTGCGCGGGCGCAAGATCATCCAGAAGCAGGGGGACGACTGCTTCCTCGTGCAGACCGAGCCGATGCCTCCGCTCACGACGGAGGAGCTCGACGCGGTGTTCGCCCTGCCCTTCGAGCGGATGTACCACCCCTCCTACGAGGCGCAGGGGGGCGTGGACGCGATCAAGGAGGTCGAGTTCTCGATCATGCACAACCGCGGCTGCTTCGGCAACTGCAACTTCTGCTCGATCGCCTTCCATCAGGGCCGCGCCGTCACCTGCCGCAGCGAGGAATCGGTCGTCGCCGAGGCGGAGGGCTTTCTCAAAAATCCCCGCTTCAAGGGGATCATCAGCGACGTGGGCGGCCCCTCCGCCAACTTCCGCCGTCCCTCCTGCAAAAAGCAGCTCTCCAAGGGCCTCTGCGCCGGGCGCAAATGCCTCGCGCCCACCCCCTGCCCCGCGCTGGAGGTGGATCACAGCGAATACCTCCATCTGCTGCGCCGCCTGCGCGGGCTGCCCGGGGTCAAACGGGTGTTCGTCCGCTCCGGCCTGCGCTACGACTACATGATGCTCGAACAGGACGACCGCTTCATGCGCGAGCTGCTCCAGTACCATGTGAGCGGCCAGCTCAAGGTCGCGCCCGAGCATTCGAGCGCCCACGTCCTCGACTGCATGGGAAAGCCCCACATCGAGGTCTACGAGAAGTTCGCCGAGCGGTTCTACCGCCTCACCAAACAGGTGGGCAAGGAGCAGTACCTCGTCCCCTACCTCATCTCCTCCCACCCCGGCTCCACGCTGAAGGACGCGGTCAACCTCGCGGTCTTCCTCAAAAAGCACCGCATCCGTCCCGAGCAGGTGCAGGACTTCTACCCCACGCCCGGCTCCGTCTCCACCTGCATGTTCTATACCGGGCTCGACCCCTATACCCTCAAGGAGGTGTTCGTCCCCCGCTCGCAGGAGGACAAATGGCTCCAGCGGTCGCTGCTCCAGTACTATAAGCCCGAGAACCGCCGCGCCGTGCTCACCGCGCTTCAGCGCACCGGCCGGATGGACCTCGTCGGAAACGGGCCGAACTGCCTGATCCCGCCCGACCGGCGCGCGCCCGACCGGGCGGCGGAAAAACCGGCGGGCCGCCAGGCGCCCGGCCGCGCGAAGGGCCGGGGGGAGCGGCGCGGCGCGCCGTCCCCGCGCGGGAAGCGCCCCGCCCGTCCCGCGGGCGGGCGCGGCCCCGGATAGCGGGCCCGCGGGAACGTTTTCTCCATAAGGAAAGCGGACATTTTCTTCGGAAAATGTCCGCTTTTTTTGCTGCGCGAAAAAGGGCGCGCCTAGAGCAGGTGCAGCTTGATGCCCGCCTCCCCGATCCACTCCCGCCAGTCCTCGGGCAGGCCGGTGTCCGTCACGATCGCGTCGAACTGGGACAGGTGGGCGTAAAACGCCACCCGGACGTTGCCGAACTTGCTGGAATCGGTCACGAGGATGCGCGTCTTGGAGGAGCTGATGGCCGCCAGCTTGAGGTCCACCTCGTACTGGTAGGTGCAGGTGACCCCCAGCTCCCGGTGCACCCCGCCCGCCGAGAGGAAAACCTTGTTGGCGCGGAGGTTGTTGACCATCGCGACATTCTCGGGAGATTCGCACATGTCGGTGGCGTGGTGGTAGCTCCCGCCTCCCAGGATGAGCCGCCGGTTCGGCCTCTGCCGGAGCTGGTTGAAGACGCTGACGCTGAAGCACATGGCGGAAAAGTCCATGTCCGCCGGGATGTGACGGGGCAGGCGCTCGAGCGTGCTGCCCACGTCGAGGATGACCATGTCGCCCGGCTCGATCATCGACGCGGCGAAACGGGCGATCCGCTCCTTTTCCTCGAAGTGGGAGCTGTTTTCATAGGCCCACTCATAGTCCGGTCCGATGACCGGCCGGGCTTGGGGGTTCTTGAGCAGGACGTGGCCGTGCGCGACGGTCACAATATCGCCGTCCATCAGCACCTCCAGGTCCCGGCGGACGGTCATTTCCGACACCTTCAGTTCCCCGGCCAGCTCCCGGACCGTGGAGGAGCGCCTTTGCTGCAGAAGCTCTGTCATCCGGTTGATCCGCAACAGTTTTTTGTCCAATCGAAGCAATCCCTTCCTGTTATGATCTTGCCAAATCATAACAAATTGTGTTGGAAAATTCAAGCATATGTGAATATTTTGTCAATATAGCGCCTGTTTTCTCCCACAAAAATCACAAAATGATTTATTTTGTGATTTTTTATGTGGCTTTCTCCCAAGCTCCCGGACCCCCATGTGGCCAATTCTCCGAATCTTTCCGCCCGCCCCCACATCCGTATTGCAATGCGTAAAAACGCCGTGTTAAGATGGGCTTGCAGCCGGTGATTCCGGTAACAGATTTTTTCACATTCCGCCTGCGGGCACAAAGCCGTTACACGCGAAACCTTTCAAGGAGGGGAAGACCATGCTCGAAATTCTGGCCGGCATGCTGCGCACCGCCGCCCCCATTCTGCTCGCCGCCATGGGCGGCGTCGTCTTTGAAAAATCCGGGGTGTTTACGATCGCACACGAGGGCATCATGCTCTTCGGCGCGTTTTTCGGCGTGCTGGGCGTCTACCTGACCGCCTCCCCCCTCATGGGGGTCGCCTTCGCGCTGACGGCGGGCGCGGTCTGCGGGCTGCTCTACATCTGGCTGACCGAGCGGCTGAGCGCCAACGCGACGATCGTCTCGATCGGCATCAACACGCTGGCGATCGGCGCCACCACCTACATGATGAAGATGATCTTCGGGGACGCCGGGACGGTCGGGAATCCGCGCATCATCGGCCTCCCGCGGATTTCGATCCCCCTGTTCGACCGGGTCCCCTTCCTGGACAAGGTGCTCAACAACCACACCGCGCTGGTCTACGTCTCCCTGCTCCTCGTCGCGGCCCTCCACTTCCTGCTCTTCCACACCCACCTCGGCATCTCCCTGCGCGCCGTGGGGGAGAAGCCGGAGGCCGCGGCCGCCGCCGGGATCCCCGTCTACCGCTACCGGCTGGCCGCCTCCGTCTTCGCGGGGATGCTCTGCGGGCTGGCGGGGGTGCACCTCTCCCTCGGGTACGTCAAGATGTTCACCGAGAACATCACGGCGGGGCGCGGGTTCTTCGCCTACACGGCGGTCGTCTTCGGGCACGCCAACCCCTTCGCCGCGGCGCTCGCGAGCTTTGTGTTCGGGCTCGCGGAGGTCGTCACCTTCCGCGTCCAGAACCTGAACCTCCCCGGGCCGCTCGTGCTCACCATTCCCTATCTCGTCACGCTTGCGGTGCTGATTCTGCGCAACCTGCGCCTGAAAAAGCCCGCCGTCCATAAGCCAAACCCAGCCGCGACCAACAACTAAACCGAAAAAGGGGGATTTCCATGGCAGTACCAATTCAAAAGATGCTCGACTTCTCGGGGAAAACCGTGATCGTCACCGGCGGCCGCGCCGGGCTCGGCTCGGGGATCGCAAAGCGGTTCGCCGAGACGGGGGCCAACGTCGTGATCACCTACCGCACCGAGAACCCGGCGCACCCCGCCGCCGAGGTGGTGGCGGAGATCGAAAAACGCGGCGCCAAAGGGCTTGCCATCCGCACCGACGTGCGGGACGCCGCCAGGAGCCGGGAGATGATCGCCAAGGCGGCGGAGGTCTTCGGCCGGGTGGATATGCTGGTCAACAACGCGGGCATCTATCCGCACCACGACCTGCTCACCGTGGGCGAGGCCGAATGGGACGACATGCACCAGTCCAACCTGCGGGGCGCCTTCTTCTGCGCGCAGGCCGCCGCCAACCAGATGATCCGACAGGGGACGGGCGGCGCCATCGTCAACATCCTCTCGATCAACGCCTTCCGGCCGATGGCCGACGGGCTCGTCTACGGCTCCTCCAAGGCGGGGCTCGAGATGGTCACGCGCTGCATGGCCTTCGAGCTCGGAAAGTACGGCATCCGCGTCAACGCGGTCGCGCCCGGGCTCATCGACGCGCCCGGCCTCGACCAGAACGTCCCCGGCTGGCGGGAACGCTACAGCGACCGGGCCCCTCTCGGGCGGATCGCGCAGCACGTCGACATCGCCGACGTCTGCATCTTCTGCTGCAGCGAGCTCTCCGCATGGGTGACGGGAGAGACCATCCTGGCCGACGGCGGCGTCATGCTCGCCGAGGCCTACTAGAGAAGGAGGCTTCCATGAACGACTATTACTCCCTCAAAAACCGCGTCGCCATCGTCACGGGCGGCGGCAGCGGGCTCGGCCTCGGCATCGCCCGGGCGCTCGGCCAGCTCGGCGCGTCCGTCATGCTCTGCGACATCAACGAATCGAGCCTGCGCAGGGCGGCCGAGGAGCTCCGGCTGGAGGGGATCGACGCCGCCGCCAGCTACTGCGACGTGACCAAGCCCGACACCGTGCGGGACTCGCTGGAACGCGCGCGCCAGGTCCTCGGCGTGCCAGACATCCTCGTGAACAACGCGGGCGTCACGCTGATGCAGGATATCTTCGAGATCGGGGACAAGGACTGGGATTTCATTCTGGGCGTCAACGTCAAGGGGCTCTTCCGGATGACCCAGCTCTTCGCGGACGGGCTGCGCAAGGCTGGAAAGGGCGGCAACGTCGTCAACCTCTCCTCCAACGGCGCCAAGGTCACCTACGACGACCAGGTGCACTACTGCGCCTCCAAGGCGGCGGTCAGCAACATGACCCAGTGCATGGCCTCCAACTTCGCCCCGCTGGGCATCAACGTCAACGCGGTCTGCCCGGGCGCGGTGGACACCGCCATGCTCCGGGCCTGCATGGCCGCCACCGAGCAGCAGACGGGCGGCAGGGTGACCGTCGCCGACTGCGAAAGGACCTGGGGCCCGCCCCAGCTCGGCAGGCTGATCCAGCCGGTCGAGGTCGGCCGGGTCGTCGCCTTCCTCTGCACGCCCGCCGCCGCGATGATCCGCGGCCAGTCGATCAACGTGGACGCCGGGAACACCAAATTCTGACGATGAATAAGGAGGGAATCTCATGAAAAAGGCTCTCGCTCTCATGCTCGTTTTGACCCTGTCCCTTTCCCTGCTGGCAGGCTGCGGCGGCAGTCCGGCCGCCTCCCCCGCTCCCGACAGCGGCACGCAGGCCGCCCCGGCCGCCTCCCAGGAACCCGCCCCCGCTTCCGGCGGACGCCGCGTCGTCATGGTGATCCCCCAGAGTCTCGGCGACTCCGGGCCGATGGACAGCCTCAAGCAGAATCTTGAGAAGGCTGCCGGGGAGTTCGGCCTCGACACCTCCATCTACGAGGCGCTCGAGCCCTCCCAGCACGAGGAGGTCGTCCGCACCTTCGCGCGCGAGGGGGTCGACATGATCATCTGCGCCATGCCCACCATGGTGGAGGCGCTCAAGGCCGTGGCCCCCGAGTTTCCCGACACCAAATTCTGCATGGTCTTCCCGCTCGAGGAGATCGAGATGGACAACGTGGTCTGCGTCGACTTCGCCACCTGGGAGGGCTACTACCTGTGCGGCGTCCTCGCCGGCCACATGACCAAGGTGAACAAGGCCGGGCACGTCATCGGCGCCGAGCAGAGCGCGCTGATCGCCAACTACAACGCCTTCAAGGCGGGCGGAAAATCGGTCAACCCCGACTTTGACGTGCTCCTCTCCAACGCGAACTCGTTCGACGACCCCGCCAAGGGCAAGGAGGCCGCCATCAGCCTGATCGACCAGGGCTGCGACCTGATCATCACCGACTGCGCCGCCACCGCGATGGGCGTCATCGAGGCGGGCGAGGAGAAGGGCGTCTTCATCATCGGCGACTCCTCCCCCCACAACGAGATCTCCCCCGCGGTCGTGCTGGCCGACACGATGACCCAGTTCGGCCCCGCCATGTACTCGGTGGTCAGTGAATTCGCCAACGGCAGCTTCTCCCCCGGCACCCACTTCTCCACGCTGGCGGAGGGCGGCATCGGCATCACCGTGAGCCCGCTCATCTCCGAGCACCTCAGCGCGGAGGACAAGGCCGCCTTTGACGAGGGCGTGGCCGACGTGGAAGCCGTCTCCGAAAAGATCAAGGCCGGCGAGCTGACGGTCGAGCGCAACATTCAGAAATGACACACCAGTGGACCGGCCCGCGCCCTCTGGGCGCGGCCGGTTCCACGCGACCGGGATGCGGCAGGTGACTTTGATGAATCCTGAATACGATCTGGAGCTCTCCGGCATCACCAAGCGGTTCGGCGCGACGCTCGCCAACGACCACATCCATTTCGGCGTGAAAAAGGGCGAGGTCCATTCGCTGATCGGTGAAAACGGCGCGGGAAAGAGCACCCTCATGAATATCCTCTACGGGCTTCTGCGTCCCGACGAGGGGGAGATCCGCCTCGGCGGGAAGCCGCTCGTGCTGCGCAGCCCCAAGGACGCCATCGCCAACGGCATCGGGATGGTGCACCAGCATTTCATGCTCTCCCCCTCCCTGACCGTCGCGGAAAACATCGTGCTCGGGCACCGGCCGCCCGGGCAGCGGGTGCTGTGGAAGCCCCGCGAGATGGAACGCCACCTCGAGGCGATCAGGCGGGACTTCGACGTCGACCTCCCGCTGGACGCGCCGGTGAGCAGCCTCACCGTCGGGCTGATGCAGCGGATCGAGATCGTCAAGACGCTCTACCGCGGGGCGAAAATCCTCATCCTCGACGAGCCCACCGCGGTGCTCACCCCGCAGGAGAGCGAGGAGCTCTTCCACACCGTCCGCAAGCTCTCGCAGGCCGGGCACACCGTCATCTTCATCTCCCACAAGCTGCGGGAGGTGATGGAGATCTCCGACCGGATCACCGTCCTGCGGGCGGGGAGGTCGGTCGACACGGTGAACAAATCCGACGTGACCCCCCGCCTTCTCGCCCAGATGATAATCGGGCGGGAGATCCGGGGGCTCGAGCCCAAGGATACCGACCGGGGGCCGGTCGCGCTCTCGGTCGAGGACCTCGCGGTCCCCGGGGACCGCGGCACGCTGGAGGTGCAGGGGCTCTCCTTCGAGCTGCGCATGGGGGAGATCCTCGGCGTGGCGGGCGTGGAGGGCAACGGGCAGACCGAGCTGGCCGAGGCGGTCATCGGGGTCCGCCGCCCCGCTGCGGGCCGCATCGAAATGCAGGGGGAGGAGATCACCCGCATGCCGGTCGGCAAACGGTTTGAACGGGGGCTCGCGCACATCCCGCAGGACCGCGTCAAGGAGGGGCTCATCCTTGACTTCTCCCTCACCGACAACCTCGTCCTCAGCATCCGGAACGGTCCGCCCGTCTCGAAGCACGGGGTCATAGACTGGAGGGCGGCGCAGACGGTCAGCCAAAAACTCATCGCGGACTATCAGATCAAGGCGTCCTCCCCCGAGGAGGCCTGCAAAAACCTTTCGGGCGGCAACATGCAGAAGGTGGTCGTGGCGCGCGAGCTCTCCAAGAAGCCCCGCGTCATCATCGCCTGCCAGCCGACCCGCGGGGTGGACATCGGCGCGTCGGAGTACATCCGCAGGATGCTCATGGAGATGCGCGACGCGGGCAACGCCGTGCTGCTCATCTCCGCCGACCTCGACGAGGTCATGGAGCTCAGCGACCGGATCATGGTCATGTACGGCGGCAGGAAGACCGGCGAGTTGCTGCGCGCCGAGGCGGACGAGCACAAGCTCGGGCGGATGATGTTCGGCATCACGGAAAGCGAGGAGGCGGAGGGATGAATCAAAAAGCGGTACGGTTTTTCCGGGGGCTCGCGCGCATCCTGCTCATCCTGCTGTGCGCCTTCGCGCTCAATACGCTGGTGCTGCTCGCCAGCGGCAAAAGCCCCGCCACCATCTATTCCGCCCTCTTCAAGGGCGCGTTCGGCGGCGTCTACAACCTGGCGCGCTCGCTGCGCTGGGCCACCCCGCTCGTCTTCACCGGGCTCGCCTTCGCGGTCTCCTCCCGGTGCGGCATCTTCAACATCGGCGCAGCCGGCCAGCTCTACCTGGGCGCCTTCGCCGCCACGGCGGTGGGCCTCGCCCTGCCCGGCGCGCCCCGCCTTGTGGTCCTTCCTCTCGCCATGCTGGCCGGAATGGCCGCCGGGATGCTCTGGTCGGTGCTCGCCGGCTCCATCAGCATCCGCTTCGGGGCGAGCATCGTGGTGGTCACGCTCATGCTCAACTACGTGGCCACCCTCTTCACCGAATATCTCGTGCGATATCCCTATTACGAGCCGGGCACCCTCGGGGAGAGCGGCTCGACCGCCTACATCCCGGAGGGCTCCCGCCTGACCGTGCTGATCGGCGGCACCAACGTCACCACCGGGATCCTGATCGCGCTCATCGCGGTGGCGGTCATCGCCTTTTTCGACGCGAAGAGCGTCATCGGCTACGAGTGCCGGGTCATCGGCGCGAACGAACGGTTCGCCGAGTTTTCCGGCCTGCGGGTCGGCGGCCGGCAGATGCTCGTCTACGCCGTCAGCGGCGCCATCGCGGGGCTGGGCGGCGCGGTCGAAATCCTCGGGAATTACGGGCGGTTCATGATCGATTTCTCCCCCGACGTGGGCTTCGACGGCATCGTCGTCTCCCTGCTCGCGGGCGGGAATCCCGCGCTCGTGCCCCTCTCCGCCTTCTTTATGGGGGCCATGACGAGCGGGTCCATCGCGATCGAGATGTTCGGCGGCGTCCCCAAGGCCATGGCCAAAATTCTCATGGGGATCGTCATTGTCATCATCACCGTACAGAAGCTGCCGCAGCTCCGCGCAAGATTCCGGGCGGCGGCTTCCGGCCAGTGAAATCATCAAACCAGGAAAGGACCATAAGCACATGAAAAAAACCTATCTGCGGATTTCCCCGGAGGTCGAGGCGGCACTTGCCGAAAACAGGCCGGTGGTGGCGCTGGAAAGCACCATCATCTCCCACGGCATGCCCTACCCGCAAAACGTCGAGACCGCCCTCGAGGTGGACCGGATCATCCGGGAAAAGGGCGTCGTCCCCGCGACCATTGGCGTCATCCATGGGGAGATCATCGTCGGCATGGACCGCGATGAGATCACCTATATGGGCAAGGCCGGCCTCGCGGTCCGCAAGCTCTCCCGGCGGGACATGGGCGCGGCCGTCGCCCTCGGGCTGGACGGCGCGACCACCAGCGCGGCGACCTCGATCATCGCGCATCTGGCGGGCATCCGCATCTTTGCGACCGGCGGGCTCGGCGGCGTCCACCGCGGCGCGCCGGAATCCTTCGACATCTCCGCCGACCTCGATGAGATTGCGCGCACGCCCGTTCTGACCGTCTGCGCGGGGCCCAAGGCCATCCTCGACATCCCGCTCACCCTCGAATACCTCGAGACGAAGGGCGTCCCGGTCGTCAGCTACCGCTCCGACCGCCTGCCCGCCTTCTATTCCTCCCAAAGCCCCTACAGTCCGGATTACCGGCTGGACGACCCCGCCGACATCGCCCGGATCTTCCACCTCCAGCAGGAGATGGGGCTCTCCAACGGCATGCTGGTCTGCAATCCCGTGCCAGGGCAGTATGAAATCCCGCAGGAGGAGATCAACCCGGTCATCGAACAGGCCGTCCGGGAGGCCGAGGAGAAGGGCATCCACGGCAAGGATTCCACCCCCTTCCTGCTCGACCGGGTCAAGCAGATCACCGGGGGGCGCAGCCTCGACACCAACATCCAGCTGGTTTACAACAACGTCCGCCTTGCAAGCGAAATCGCCAAGGCGCTCGCCGCGCTTTCGGCGGGAGAACTCTGAAAATACGTGTGGAAGAACGCGGGCGGGCGGACGCGGCTCCCCCGCCTGCGGATGAGGAGTCATCATGGCAGGAAGGATCGAACTGGCGGTGTTCGGACACACCACCCGCGATTTTATCGTCACCTATGACGGCAGGCTCCAGCTCGGATATCTGGGCGGCGGCGGCATGAACGCCGCCGCCGGGGCGTCCTACTGGGCGAAGGACGGGGAAGTCGGGCTCGTCACGCGGCGGGCCTCCGTCATGCCCCCCGCCCTGCTCGAACCGCTGGCCCGGCATCCCGGCCTCGACATCGAGGGGGTGCGGGTGATGGAGGGGGAGGGCATCAAGCTGTGGCTGCTCTACGACCTCGACGGCTACCGCCACTGGGTCAAGCACCACGATTCCGCCAACCGCATGGAGGCGGCGCCCGCCCCCGGGGACATCCCGCCCCGCTACCTCGACGCCGGGGGCTTTCATATCGCCCCGCTTCCCCCCGGGGAGGTCCTCGCCCTGCTGAACGCCCTGCCGGAGGGGCGCGTCGTCCAGCTCGACCCGCATTACGAGTGGTTTTTCCAGCGGCATATCGGCCTGTGGGAGCAGATCCTCAAAAAGGTGACGGTCGTCACCCCGAGTGAGGACGAGTTCACCAAGTTCTGGGAGATCCCCTACGGGCAGCCGGTCGAAAACTACATGCCCTATCTCCGCAGGCTCGCCGCCATGGGGCCGGAAGTCGTCGTCCTCAAGATGGGCGGAAAGGGCGCCGTCCTCCATGTCAGGGAGGAGGACGCCTTCTATCTGGTGCCGCCCTGCGCGCGGGACGATGAAATTATCGACGTCACCGGCGCGGGCGACAGCTTCTGCGGGAGCTTCTGCATCAACCTGCTGCGCGGGAGGCCGCTTCTGGAAGCCGCCGTCTGCGGCATGGTGGGTTCCGCCGTCTCCATGGGCCTGCGCGGCGTGCCCGAATATCTCGGCGTGCCCTTCGGCCGCGCCGAAGCGCTCTACCAGCAGGTCCGCGAACAGATGGCAAACCGAATCGTCCGACTGGACAATTCATAACGTAGAGGGGGCCCCGCATAGCGGGGCCCCCTCTACGTTGCCATAGTCCGTTAGGGAAACAGGAGTACAGCAGCAAGACGTATATTTTTTCTATACGTCTCACGAATGTATAATAGCACATTTACCATGCTAAAGTCAAGACAATAATTACATTCGTCTGACGTATGGGAGATGTCCTATGTACAGTATGCAGTTCCAGAATCAAAAAAATCTGGTCGCCGAACGAGTTGTCCAGAAGCGTCGGGAAAAGAGTCTGACGCAGAACGAGCTTGCGGCGCGGATGCAAACCCAAGGAGCAAACATCGATCAACAGAACATCAGTAAAATCGAGCGTAATCTGCGGATCGTTACCGACTACGAGCTTCTGTGTCTCAGCCGGGCGCTTTCCGTCGACGTGTATTGGCTGCTCACCGGTGAGGAGGCGCATCCATGAGCCGGACCCACCGGAAAAAGCGCAGGCCGCTGCCCTTGAAACAGGTCCTGTTTAGCGCCCTTGCGGTGCTGGCGGCGCTCTTCGTCCTGATCCTTCTCAACGAGGCGCTCGGAAGCGGCCTGCCGCTGCCCGGCACGGACGACGTGATGAACGGGCTTGGCGGCCTCTATGAAAAGGCCGGGCTTTCCCCCGCGGCGGTCACGCGGGCGGAGGGGGAGCTCGCCGTCCACTATGTCGACGTGGGGCAGGCCGACTGCGAGCTCATCCAGACGCCCGAACAAAATGTGCTGATCGACGCAGGCGACGTGGGCGGCGGGGATGCGGTCGCCGCCTACCTCAAGGCGCAGGGCGTTGAGCGCATCGACCTGCTGATCGCCACCCATCCTCACGCCGACCACATCGGCGGCATGGCGGACGTGGTAAACCAGTTCGAGATCGGCAAGGTCCTTTTCGCGGAGGTGCCGAGATTGCTGACCCCAACCTCCAAAACCTATGAACGCCTGCTCGACGCGATCGCCGACAAGGATTTGAAGGTCGCCAAGGCGCAGCCGGGTATCAAATATGATCTCGGCGGCGGCGCGATGCTCACCGTCCTCGGGCCGATGGACGAATACCGCGACGACCTCAATGAAAATTCCGTCGTCTGCCGTCTCGACTTCGGCGAGACCTCCTTCCTCTTCACCGGCGACGCCAGCAGGCAGAGTGAAAACGATCTCGTCAAGGCCTATGGCGACGGCCTTTCCGCCGATGTGCTTAAGCTCGGGCATCATGGGAGCGACACCTCCTCGCAGGAGAAGTGGCTGAACGCCGTCGACCCGGAGGTCGCGGTCTGCTGCGTCGGCTGGGACAACACCTATGGGCATCCGAATCCGGAGGTGCTCGAACGGCTCGAAAAGCGCGGCGTCACCCTTTACCGCACCGACCGCAACGGCACCGTCGTCGTCACTTCGGACGGGGAACAGCTTGCCGTGCAAACTGAAAAGTCTTAGATTTGCCGCTCGGCGAGCGGCGCAGTTTGTCGGGTCCCGCCCCGGCGGGCGGCCCCATTTCTTGTACGGACAAGAAATGGGGGAAAGAAGCCGCAGGGGGCTTCGCCCCCTTGACCCCCAGCGCCGCCTCCGGTTGGCCTGCGGCCAAAGTCGGCGGCGCCCCACCACGGATGAGCGAACGAGCCTACAGCATCCCACCAGCCGCCGCGCCACGGGCGCAATGCCTCTGCCCGAGAGTCTCCGGTACCGTACCGGGAGTTCCCATAGGGGAGGCACGGCCGCTTTTGCGTGGCGCGCAGCGCCCACGGGGAGGCGGAAAACTGCGCGGCTACGCCGCGCACGCGCGCAGAGCGTGCGAACGCCCGGAACGGGCGTTGTTTTCCGTCGTGCGTCCCCGGCGAGCCATCCGGCTTCGGTCGTTGGGTGCGTCCGCAACCTGAATTGAGCCTTCAGCTGGTGTACCCGTGGGGAGCGGCGGTAGTCTGCGGGTTATAGCAAGGTACTCCCGGGGGTTTCTCAAGGGGACTGGCGGAAGTCCCCTTGAGCGCCCTTCTTCCGCCGACTTCTTGGGCGCGCAAGAAGTCGGCCCGCCTGCCGGGGCGGGTCCCGGCGATCCATGCCGCCGAAGGCGGCTCCCCTAAAGCGCCCCAGAGGGGCGCGTAAAAGGCTCACCGGGCGCAGCGCGGCAAATCCAAAACTGCCGCCGGGCGCAGCGCGGCAAAAAAATCAAAGCTCCTCCCAGCCGAGCGTACGCAGGAACCACTTGTCCTTTTCGTTCAGCTGTGCGTTTTTCAAAAGCTCGGGGCGCTTTTCATAGGTGTTCTTGAGGGACATTTCACGCCGCCACCGGGCGATGGCGGCGTGGTTGCCGTTCGTGACGATCTCTGGCACGGCGACGCCGTGCCAGACGGCGGGCTTGGTGTATTGCGGGTATTCGAGCAGGCCGTTCCAGTGGCTCTCCTCGGTGAAGCAGCTCTCATCGGCGAGCACGCCGGGGCAGAGCCGCGCCACGCAGTCGATCAGTACGAGCGCGCCGAGCTCCCCGCCGGTGAGCACATAGTCCCCGATGGAGATCTCCTCGTCGACGATCTCGTCGAGCACCCGCTGGTCGACCCCCTCGTAGTGGCCGCAGAGCACAAAGAGGTGCTCCGCCTGGGAGAGCTCCTTCGCCCGCTGCTGGGTGAGGGTCTTTCCCTGCGGCGACAGGTAGATCACATGCGGCCGGGAGGCGCGCTCGGCGCAAACCGCCTCCCAGGTGCGGTAGATCGGGTCTGCCTGGAGCAGCATCCCCTTGCCGGGGCCGTAGGGGGTGTCGTCGACGTTGCGGTGCTTGTCGACCGTGTAGTCGCGGATCTGCCAGCACTTGATGTCGAGATGGCCCGCTTTTCTGGCGCGGCCGACGATGCTCTCGGAGAGCACCGTCTCGCACATGTCCGGGAAAAGGGTCGCCAGATCGATCTTAATCATCGAAAAGCCCCTCCAGCGGCCGGATGACGATCCGCCCGGCGTCGACGTCCCGCTCGAGCACCACGTCGGGGATGGCGGGCACCAGCCGCTCCTTCCCCGCCTCGTCCCGCAGGTAATAGACGTCGTTCGCGCCGGTCGGGCGCACGTCGTAAACCTTCCCGTAGCTGCGCCCGGTATCCGCGTCGAACACCTCGCAGTCGATCAGGTCCTGTACAAAGTACTCCCCTTCCCCGACCGGCGCGTCCGCGCGGTCGATGTAGAGCACCTGGTTTCGCAGCGCCGCCGCGGCCTCCGGCGTGTCCACGCCCGCTATTTTCAGCACCACCATATTCTTCTGCACGCGCGCCCGCTCGACGGTGAGCGGGGTCTCGCCGCGCCTGAGGAAAAGAGTTTCAAAGTCCAGCAGGAAATCGGGGCTGTCGCACCACGGCTGGACCTTCACCTCGCCCTTGATCCCGTGGGTGGTGACGATCTTTCCACATTCCAGAAATTGTTTTTTCATGACGTCCTCCCTGCTTGCAAGAGGGTAAAAATGGGGGAGCGCACGCTCCCCCATTTTCCGGTTCTCAATCAGTCGATCTCGACGGCGACTTTGGTTTCAGCCTTGTTGGCCGCCGCCCTGACGACGGTGCGAATCGCCTTGGCGATACGTCCCTGTTTGCCGATGACGCGCCCCATGTCGTCGGGGGCAACGTGGAGGTGGTACACGACCAGACCCTCCTCGTTGGGCTCGTCGACCGTGACGCTGACGGCGTCCTTGTCCTCGACAAGGCCCCGCGCGATGGTAACAATCAGCTTATCCAAAACGACTTACCTCCACGCCCATATTAGAGCACGCCTTCGATTTTCAGCAGCGCCTTGACGGTGTCCGTGGGCTGGGCGCCGTTGGAGAGCCATTTCTTCGCCTTTTCCGCGTCGACCTTGATCACGGAGGGGTCCTTGGTGGGGTCATAGGTGCCGATCTCCTCGATGAACCTGCCGTCGCGGGGATAACGGGAATCCGCAACCACGATCCGGTAGAAAGGAGCCTTCTTCGCACCCATCCTTCTCAGTCTGATTTTAACAGCCATGTATGTCACCTCCTATGGTTATTGACCTTCTGTCTTCTATCGTCCGCCGGGAAGTCCCGGAGAGACAGCCTTAAAACGGCATCCCGGGCATGCCGCCGCCCATGCCGGGCATCCCGGCGAAGGGGTTCCTGCGGCGCTTGCCCTTCTTTTTGCCGCCGCCGGACATCTGCCGGAAGAGCTTCTGCATCTGCTCGTTCTGGCGGAGCACCCGGTTGACGTCCGACACGTCGGTGCCGCTGCCCGCCGCGATGCGGCGCTTGCGGGAGGGGTTGATGAGCGCGGGCTTTTCCCGCTCGGCGGGGGTCATCGAGTGGATGATCGCCTCGACCTTCCGAAGCTCCTTCTCCCCCTGCTCGGCCTCGTCGTCGCCGATCTTTCCTGCGGCGCCGGGGAGCATATTCATCACGCTCGAGAGCGGGCCCATCTTTTTGAGCTGCTGCATCTGTTCGAGCATGTCGTTGAAATCAAAGGTGTTCTGCTTGAGCCGCTCGGCCATCTCGGCCGCCTTCTTGGCGTCGAAATCGGTCTGCGCCTTCTCGATGAGGGTGAGCACGTCCCCCATCCCGAGGATGCGGGAGGCCATGCGGTCGGGATAGAAGGGCTCGAGGTCCTCGAGCTTTTCTCCCGTGCCCGCGAACTTGATCGGCTTGCCGGTCACCGCGCGCACCGAAAGCGCCGCGCCGCCGCGGGTGTCGCCGTCGAGCTTGGTGAGGATGACCCCGTCGATGCCGAGCGTCTCGTCGAATTTGGAGGCCACGTTGACCGCGTCCTGGCCGACCATCGCGTCGATGACGAGCAGGATCTCCTGCGGCGACACGGTCTCCTTGATGCGGGAGAGCTCCCCCATCAGCTCCTCGTCGATGTGCAGGCGGCCGGCGGTGTCGAGGATGACCAGGTCGTTGCCGTAGTCCTTCGCGTGGGCGACCGCCTTTTTGGCGATCTCCACCGGGTCGCCCTGCCCCACCTCAAAGACGGGGACGTTCGCCTTTTCCCCCACGACCTTGAGCTGGTCGATCGCCGCCGGGCGGTAGACGTCGCAGGCGACGAGCAGCGGGCGCTTGCCCTGGTTTTTAAAGTGCAGCGCCAGCTTGGCGGAATGGGTGGTCTTACCGGAGCCCTGCAGGCCGCACATCATGACGACCGTCGGGGGCTTGCTGGAAAAGTTCAGGCGGGCGTTTTCCGCGCCCATCAGCGCGGTCAGCTCGTCGTTGACGATCTTGACGACCATCTGCGCGGGCGTGAGGCTCTCGAGGACCTCGTCCCCCACCGCCTTGGCGGTGACGTTGGCGACGAACTCCTTGGCGACCTTGTAGTTGACGTCCGCCTCGAGCAGCGCGAGACGCACCTCGCGCATCGCCTCCTTGATGTCGCTCTCCTTGAGCCTCCCCTTGTTGCGCATCTTTTTGAAGACGGCGGAAAGCTTGTCGGACAGGCCTTCAAATGGCATGGGGTTCCCTCCTGACAGTCCTATGTAAAAAGCGTGTTATTCGTTGATCGAGCCGGCGATCTCGATGATCTCGCCGCACTTGTCAGTGATCTCCTTGGAGGTGCCGAAGCGGCTGTTGTAGGCGCGGATCTCCTGCGCGTTCTGCACGATCCGGTCGAGCCCGTCCTGGATGGTCCGGAACTTTTTGGCCAGGCCCAGCCGGTCCTCAAGGTCGAGCAGGATGCCCTCCGCGCGCTTGATGGAATCCCGCACGCCCTGGCGTGTGATCCGGCTGTGCGCGGCGATCTCGGAGAGCGAAAGGTCCTCGTTGTAGTAGAGCTCCACGACATTGCGCTGTTTCTCGGTGAGCATGTCTCCGTAAAAATCGAGCAGCAGCGAAATTTCCAGATTTTTAGCCACCATCCTGCCTCCCATCATGTAAAGTGATCTGCTTTACACGTTCCCTCTTTGTGTATTATAACGGACAGTCCCCCGTCTGTCAAGGCGATTTTCTTTACACGACAAAATATTTTCTTTTTGTTCAACATTCGAGCACGCGATCGTGTATAATAGAGCTGTCGGGCCGCGCCACGCGGCCCTGCCGCCCGGCGCCGCGCGCCGCGGAGAAGGGAGCGATCCATGAACATCAAGAACGATCTCACCCAGCTGATCGGCAACACCCCCCTCATGTACCTGGCCAACTACAGCGCCTCGCGGGGACTGGCCGCGAAGCTCGCCGTCAAGCTGGAATATTTTAACCCCCTCGGCTCGATCAAGGACCGCGCCGCCTACGCGATGGTCGTCGACGCGGAAAAGCGCGGCCTCGTCAAGGAGGGCACCGTGATCATCGAGCCGACGAGCGGCAACACCGGCATCGGGCTGGCGTTCGTCTGCGCGGCGCGGGGCTACCGCCTCATCCTCACGATGCCCGAGACGATGAGCCGCGAGCGGCGCGCGCTGCTGGCCGCGCTGGGCGCCGAGCTCGTGCTCACCGAGGGCGCGAAGGGGATGACCGGCGCGATCGAAAAGGCGGCCGAGCTGGCTTCGCAGCTCCCCTCCGCCTTCATCCCCCAGCAGTTCGAGAACCCCGCCAACCCCGCCATCCACGAGGCGACGACCGCCAAGGAGATCCTGCGGGACACCGACGGCAGGATCGACATCCTCGTCGCGACCTTCGGCACCGGCGGCACCGTTTCGGGCGTCGGCCGGGCCCTCAAGCGCCACAACCCCGACATCCGCGTGGTCGGCGTGGAACCGGCCGAATCCCCCCTCGTTTCGGAGGGCCGGGCCGGCCCCCACGGCATCCAGGGCATCGGCGCCAACCTCGTCCCCGCAAACCTCGACCGTTCGGTGCTCGACGAAATCGCGACCGTCACGACCGGGGAGGCGTTCGAGGCCTGCCGCGCCGTCGCCAGGCAGGACGGCCTGCTCGTGGGCGTCTCGTCGGGCGCGGCGATCGCCGCCGCCGCGAAGATCGCCGCCCGGGAGGAAAACGTGGGCAGGCTGATCGTCGCCGTCTGCCCCGACACGGGGGAACGCTACCTTTCGTCGGGGCTCTATGAAGCGTAAGGAACCATAAAATTTTCTGATAAACGGAGGAAGCATGATGAACGAACAGGAAAACAAACTCCCACAGGAAGAGACCGAGGCGCCGGTGGAGCAGGCGCAGCCCGCCGCTCCGGAGGAGGCCGCGCCGGAATCCGCCGGCCCCATCCCCGCGGATAAACCGAAAAAGGCCGCCCGCTATACCCACCGGACGGCGAACACCCTCTACCGCCTGCACATCGGCGGGCTGGTCGTGACCGCGGTCTACCTGCTCAGCCAGCTCATCCTCACCCTCTCGAGCTATTTCACCCAGAAGTCCCAGCTCGACCTGATGATTGCGCTCGGGCAGACCAACCAGAGCATGTCCTCCCTCAACCTCTCCCTCTTCTATTCGCTGATCGGCATGGTCCTGCCGCTCGTCTGCCTCGTTGCCGTCTGCTTCCTCTTCCTCTTCTTTGCCGAGGTCGTCGAACAGATGTCCATCCGCAACCAGAAGTCCTGACCCTTCGTCGGGACGGAAAAAGCCCCCGGCGCGAAAGCGCCGGGGGCTTTTGGTTTTCATCAGGTCTCCGGGTCGTCCGGCTCCTCCTCTTCCTCCGGGGCGGGGACGAAGTGGTCGTCCAGCCAGCCGAGCAGCTCCTGCCAGATCTGCTCGCGGCCCTGCTCCCCGAGCACCTCGTGGCGCGCCCCCTCGTAGAGCACCAGCTCCACGTCGGCGACCCCCGCCTTCACATAGCGGTCGTACACCTGCGTGGGGCCCCTGCCGTACTCGCCCACCGGGTCCATCGACCCGGCGACGATATAGATGGGGGTCTGCCTGTCGACACCGGCAAAGCAGGCGTTCTCGTTGCACTTTTTGAGCAGCGTGAACATGTCGGCCATGCCCGAGACGGTGAGCAGGTACCCGCAGCGCGGGTCGTCGGCGTACCGCTCGACGAGCGCGGTGTTGCGGCTGAGCCACTCGTAGCCGGTGACGGCGGGGACGCAGCGGTCGTTATAGTGCCCGAAGACGAGGTGCTGGAGGTCGTGGTCGCGGTAGAGCTCGCCGTTCTTTTTGATCGAGCGCGCGGCGAGCCTGCGCCCGAAGTCGACCCGCACGCCCGCGCGCGCGGTGCCGCAGAGCACGAGCCCGGCGATCGTCCGGGGGTATTTCGCGGCGTAGAGGCGGGCGACGAAGGAGCCCATGCTGTGCCCGAGCAGCACGACGGGCGCGCCGGGGACCTCGCTGCGGATGATCTTGTTGAACTTGTGCTGGTCGTCGACCAGCCGCTTCCAGCCGTCCTGCTCGGCGAAATAGCCGAGGTGCCCGTCGTCCCGCGCCGAGCGGCCGTGGCCGAGGTGGTCGACGCCGCACGCCGCGTACCCCTGCTGCGCGAGCCAGCGCATGAACTCGTGGTAGCGGCCCATGTGCTCGACCATGCCGTGGGAAATCTGCACGGCGGCGCGCACCGGGCCCGCCGGGATATAAATCCATCCAAAGATGGTGTCGGTGCCGTTGGTGCTCCTGAATTCGATCTGCCTGACAGTGATGTTCATCTTGTTCGTTCCTCCCGCGGCAGGCGTCCTGCCGTCCGATTCATCGCGCGCCGATCTCAATGGCCGCCGCGAATTCGCGGTCGACCACCTCGTGCAGCTCCCCCTTCTCGTTGACGGTGAAGAAGGTGACGTTCTGAAGCGTCTTCCACATCCGCACGAGGATCGAACTCTCGTCCCGCGGCATGCCGGTGACCGCGTTGATCACCCGGTTCTCCCGGATCGAATGGACGATCGCGCTCTGCGGGTTGTTGGAAAATTCCACCGTCATTTTGGCGCCATATTCCTTGGCGACGCCGAAGAGGTGTTCGAGCGCCGCGGGGTTGATCTGCGCGCCCGTCTTCATGACGCTGAGCACCGTGAGATCGGTCTTGCTCAGGTCCGCGATCACGCGCGCGGCCTTGATGATCCGCTCGCAGGTGAACTGGTCGGTGACCAGCACAAGGGTATTATAGACATTCGGCTGCGTCTGATTCATGACGCCCTCCTCTATCCGGATCCGCCGGGGACGGCGGAATGTTTTCTTCCCAATCAGTATACAACAAAATTGTAAACAAATTATGATAAAGAACCCGATTTTTATAAAAAACCGCCGCCCGTCCGATACCGACAAAAACCGCGCCCCGCAAGGCGGGGCGCGGTACAGGAAAGGAGGCCGCGGCTGACGGTCCGCGCGGACCGTCAGCCGAAGAACTGGTTGAAGAAGTCCTCGAATTCGTCGTAGCTGTCGCCGTAATCGTCATAGCCGTTCCCATAGGGGTTCTGGCCGTTGCCGTAGGGGTTCTGCCCGTAGGCGTCCGACGGGTCCTGGACGCCGCCCTGCGTTGAAACGCTGTCCCCCAGGTCCTCCATCAGCGCGACGGTGACGGTGAAGAATTTCCCCTCCGCGTTGGGGCGCTGGCTCGGGCGGTAGACCTCGAGCTCGACGGTGTCGCCCGGCTTTTTGCCCTCGATCTCCGCCGAAAGGTCCTGCGTGCCGGTGATGTCCTTGCCGTTCACCTTGGTGATGATGTCGCCCGGGACGACGCCCTTTTTGGAGATGTCGGAGCCCTCCTCGGTCGACTGCACGAAGAGGCCGGTGGGCACGTGGTTGAGGCGCGCGAGCACCTCGTCGACCTCGGTCGCGTAGATGCCCAGACGGACCCGTCCGGTGACGCGTCCGTAGGCGATCAGGTCGTCGACAATCGGCTTGACCTCGTTGGAGGGAATCGCAAAGCCCATGCCCTCGGCGCCGGTCGCGATGACCTTTGCGGAGTTGATGCCGATGACCTGGCCGTATTCATTGACCAGCGCGCCGCCCGAGTTGCCCGGGTTGATCGCCGCGTCGGTCTGGATGAGGTTGGTGTAGTGGGTCACGGTGGTGCCGTTCTGGCCGCCCGCCGTGATCTGGCGGTTGAGCCCCGAGACGATGCCCTGCGTCACGCTGCCCGCGAAGTCCATCGACTGCGGGTTGCCGATCGCAAGCACCTTTTCGCCCATCTTGACCTGGTCGGAGTTGCCGAAGGTCGCCGCGGGCAGGTTCTCGGCGTCGACCTTGACGACCGCGAGGTCGGTCTTGCTGTCCGAGCCGACCAGCCGCCCCTCATAGGAGGTGCCGTCGCCCAGCTGCACGGTGATCCCCTTCGCGCCCTCGACCACATGCGCATTGGTCACGATGTAGCCGTCCTCGCGGATGATGATCCCGCTGCCCATGCCCTCGGCCTGGTAGTTCTGGTAGTTCACGTAGGTGGTGATCGCCACGACGGAGGGGGAGACCTTTTCGATGATCTCCTCGCTCGACAGCTTGCCGCCCGGCAGCGATTCCCCGGCCGACTGCGGCTTATCCTGCAGCGTGATGCCCGGCAGGTCGTCGGCCGGAACGTTCAGCGTCGGGCCGTTGTCCGACGCGGGCGGAGCGCCCGCGTCCTTCTTCATGCTGCTGTAGATCCCGATGCTCGTCAGCGACACCAGCGACACCACCAGCACCGACGCCAGAATGATCCCGAAGACCATCAGGCCCTTGTTGCGGCGGCGCGGCTTGGCCTTGGCCGCCTGCTCGTAGTCGGAGATGTTCCACTGGTAGGCGTCCCGGCGCTGCGCGCTGCGCCCGTCGGGACGCTGCCAGCCGCCGCTCGCCGAATACTGGTTGGGGGTCAGGTCCTGCGGCGGCTCCTGCCGCCCGCTCTCCTCCGTCCCCGCGGCGCCGCGCTCATAGGGAGGGCGGTAGCCCTGCCCCTCGTTCTGCGGAGGCACGTTCCACACATGCTGCCCGCCAGCCGGACCGCTCTCCGCCGAACCGTTTTCCTTCTCGTGCGGATTTTCGTTCGGATTGTAATAATCGCTCATATATCTCATACCTTTCACGGTTGGATTCCGCCTGTGGAGGCGTCCTTTTTTTGTTCTTCTGGCGTTAGTATACCGCAGATTTGTTGCAATAAAATAGATGAGATTTAAAAGAATTATTCATATCTGTTGAAGAATTTGTGAACCCGGGGACTTTTGAAAAAGTCCCCGGGACCCGAAAACTTTTATCAGGCCGGCCACCCTTCCCCACCGCCGCCTCTACCCGTGCCGCCGGGCCAGGGGAACTCTGCCGCACGGGCGGATAAAGTCCCCGGGACCCGAAAACTTTTATCAGGCCGGCCACCCTTCCTCACTGCCGCCTCTGCCCGTGCCGCCGGGCCAGGGGAACTCCGCCGCACGGGCGGCGCGAAACCGTGGGGCGCGACGGCTTGATTGAATCAAAAGTTTCGGGGTCCGGGGGGCTTTTCAAAGCCCCCCGGTCAGTTCTTTTTGCTCTTATGGGGCTTGGGGATGGTGAAGACGAACTCGCAGTATTCGCCCTCGACCGAGCGGACGATGATGTCGCCGCCGTGCAGGTTGACGATCGAGCGGACGATGTGGAGCCCGAGCCCGGCGCCGCCCTTGTCGCGGCTGCGGGACTTGTCGGCCTTATAGAAGCGGTCGAAGATGTGGGGAATCTCGTCCTTGGGGATGCCGTCGCCGGTGTTGCGGATGCCGACGGAGGTATAGCTGTCGTCCTCCGAGTAGTTCACGTCGATAAAGCCGCCCTCGTTGCAGAATTTGACGGCGTTTTCGATGAGGTTGTAGACCACCTGATGGATGAGGTCGGGGTCGGCCTCGACCATGACCTTGCCGCCGTCGAGGCCGCGCACCTCGATGTTCTTCGCCTCGAGCGGCTGCTCAAAGGTAAAGACGGTGCGGATGACCGTGTCGTTCACGTCGAAGAGGTCGGGCCTCAGCTCCAGTTCGCCCGCCTCGATGCGGGCGATGTTGAGCATCGAGCGCACGAGCCGCGAGAGCCGCTTGATCTCTTCCGAGACGATTTTGAGGTAGTCGTCCCGCTTTTCGGGCGGGATGGTGCCGTCGAGGATGCCGTCGATAAAGCCCGCGATGGTCGTCATCGGCGTGCGCAGCTCATGGGAGACGTTGGCGGTGAAGGAGCGGCGCGCCACCTCGGTGGTGGCCAGCGAGGTGGCCATATTGTTGAAGGAGATCGCGAGCTGCCCGATCTCGTCGTAGCTCTCCACCGGCACCCGCACGGTGAAATCCCCCTTGGAGAAGCTCTGGGTCGCGGCGACCATCTTGCGCAGCGGGCGCACGAGGTCGGCGGTGATGAAATAGACCGCCGCGAACGCGAGGATCAGCACGGCGAGCGAGCTGATGATGAACATCTTGAGGATTTCCTTGAGGAAGACGGTCAGCGTGCCCGCAGAGGCGGACGCGAAGATGACCGCCGCCGGGACGCCGCTCTCGGTCTTGACGGGGATGCCCACCGTATAGTGGTTCTGGGAGTAGAGCCCCCCGACCTTGCCGACCTCCTGGTATTCGCCCGCGGCGCACGCCTCGGAGATGATGTTCTTCGGGATGTCCACCTCATTGTAATCCGAATGGGAGCCGCTCACGAAGAGCAGCAGCTTGCCGTCGGTGTTGGCAAGGTAGATGTCGGCCTCGATCGCATCCGCGAGGATGGTGTAGCGCGGCAGCACGACCGCCGGGGTCACCCCCTGGTAGAGGTTGGAGCGGAAGTCCGCGTAGGTGAGCTCGGCCGCCTGCTGGGCGTTGTGCTCAAGCAGACGGTAACGGTCCTGCTTGAAGTACTGGCTGGCGAACGCCAGCAGAACCGCGCCCAGAATCGTGATGCTCAAAAGGATGATCGCGGCGATGGTGATGAAGTGTTTACTGAAGAGCGTTTTTTGCATACCTGACCCACTTTTCTGATTGTTTGATGCGAAAAAGGGCGGGCTTGCCGCCCGCCCCGCGTGATCAACAGGTTATTCCTTGACCTCGAATTTGTAGCCGACTCCCCACACGGTTTTGAGGGTCCACTGGTCTGAGACGCCCTCGAGCTTTTCACGCAGGCGCTTGATGTGCACGTCGACCGTGCGGCTGTCGCCGTAGTACTCGAAGCCCCACACCTCGTCCAGCAGCTGGTCGCGGGTGTAGACGCGGTTGGGATTGCTCGCCAGGTGGTAGAGCAGCTCGAGCTCCTTGGGCGGCGTGTCGATCACCTTGCCGTCCACCTTGAGCTCATATTTGGTCATGTTCACGACCAGCTTGTCGTAGCTGACCTCCTTGACGTCCGCCTCCGCGGCCGTTTTGCCGGTGCGCCGCATGATCGCCTTGATGCGCGCGACGATCTCCTTGGGGTCGAAGGGCTTGACCACATAGTCGTCCGACCCGAGCTCGAGCCCGAGCACCTTGTCGAACGTCTCCCCCTTGGCGGTGATCATGATGATCGGCATGTTGGATTTTTTGCGGACCTCCCGGCAGACCTGCCAGCCGTCCAGCTTGGGCATCATGATGTCCAGCAGCATAAGATCGGGATTTTCAGAGGAGAATTTTGCGAGCGCCTCTTCCCCGTCGTTGGCGATCACGACCGCGTAGCCCTCCTTCTCGAGATAGAGCCGGAGCAGCTCGCAGATATTGCGATCATCGTCGCAGACCAGGATTTTCCCGATTGACATGTCTGGTACCCCCATTCTGCCCGCCGCAACAGGCAGATTATTTGCTTTATCATATCACAATTATAGCGGAAAATCACCCGTTTTGGTGAATATTTTTTGAATGGGGATTGTCCAAACTGCAAAGAAACGCCCGCCGCGCGCGCATCCGTAAAAAAGAAGGGCGGGCGCTCACGCGCCCGCCCTTCCGGCGGCCCGGTTCCGCTTATTTCGCAAAGGAGGGGAGGATCGCCTTGGCGGGAGCCGCGGGCGCCTCTTCCGCGGGGGCTTCCTCCGCCGTCTCCGTGGGGGCCTCGGCCGCTTCCCCAGCGGCCGCCGGCTTCTCCGCGATGATGTAGGTGCCGAGCTCGCGGGTCTTCAGCTCAAAGACCCAGTCGCCGTCGTCCGTCTCGTGGATCCTCCCCTTGCCGGTGATGTCCACAAGCGCGCCGTCCACCACCTGGTAAACCACGATCGAATCCTCGTCGACCGACAGCTCCCCATCCTCATTGAGGAAGGGGATGCGCAGCCTGAGGGAGGCGCGGCTCGTCGAAGCGATCTTCGGATTGCCGATAAAATCAAAGAGGTAGGCGTCCTGGTCCGCAAAATATTCCGCGTACTCCTGGTCGTCCCATTTGGTGGTCATCTTTGGGAAGAACTTCTTCGCGTCGTCGTCGCTCGTGAAGTTGAGCCACGCCAGCGTGTCCTTTTCGTCCTCCCAGGTGATCTCGTTGTCCTCATTCTTCTGCGGCTTCACAACCACGCCGCCGTCGCCCGCCTTGAAATCCGCGTCCGCGCTGCGTTCGCCGTTGCCCATGAAAAATTTCAGGCCCATCGTCATTTTGGAGCCCGGCGCGTAGACCCCCTGCGCGAGGTCCTTAAAAGCCACGTCCCCTTCGGAAGCCCCGTTGAGCTCCTCCAGCGTGTCAAAACCGTAGTGGCCCTTTACGCCGTTTCCGGGCTCCCCGTCTTCAGCCGATATGGAGTCGACCAGATAGCGCTTGGCCGTAAAGGTGACCGACGGCGTCAGCTTGAACTCGTCGCCGCTGAAATCCTGCGCGAGCTCGATTTTGAGCGCGTGGCAGCGCCAGCCGCGGGCCTCGAATTTCTTCTCCACAAAGCTGATTTTTTTGATCATTTTGGCGTTGTTGTCGCCCTTGTCGAACTTCACCTTGTAGTTGTCCCTGTCGCCGTACCACGCCCCGACCTCGTCGGGGTCGTCCGGGTTCTCCCCGGCGAAGATGCGGAAGGGCAGATAGACGGTGCTGTCCGGCGGGATCAGGTCATTCGGACCGTAATAGATTCCATCGCCGTCACATAATACCCCCGCGTCAAAGCCGGTCAGCGAAAGATCGATCTTCTCCGCGTCCGCCGCAAAGGCGGTCACGCCGAGCGGCAGGGCCAGCGCGAGCGCGAGGACCAGCGCCAACAGTTTTTTCATTCTGGTTGCCTCCTCATACTTATTCATCATTATACACACCGGATAATCCAACCGTCATTTTACATAAAAATTGGGGCGGCTATCCAAACAATAGTATAGCCGCCGTCCGTCCGTCCGTCCTGTCAACCCGGCTTTTTGGGGGTGTTTTTGCGGTTTTCTTTGTGCATCTTTTTGGCTCCGGTTTTTTCATATACGTTTTTTGCATGAATATCCGTCGCCCACAGCCGGGCGAAACCGCTTGCGCGCCGCGCGTTTTTCCTGTATAATGAGCAGTTGTAAGATCGGAGGAATCAGCCATGAAATTAGGAATCGGAGGACCGCTACCTGATTTTATATCTCAATAATCCTCAATAAATACGAATATTACTTGATTTGAAGCGGATTTTGGAACAAACCAACCATATATAAC
>NZ_DBMDHH010000095.1:0-4573 GCF_057433415.1 Anaerotruncus sp.
ATTGAGATCGCTGAGACCTCCGACTACGGCCTCATCTCGCGCGTCATCACGAACGACTTCCAGGACGCCATGAAGGTGGCCGCGAGTTTAAGAACGGGCATGGTCGCCGTCAACGGTTCCGGCGGGTTTCGCGCGCAGGAGCTGCCCTTCGGCGGCGGCAAGAAGATGAGCGGGAACAGCCGCGAATGCATGTCCTCCGTCCTGGAAGAGGTGACGCAGGAGAAATCCATCATCTTCCGGTACGCCATGAAAAAATATCACGAGTCCTGATCGCTCCGGCGCGCCGCGCCCCGACTGGGAAGGAGAAAGCTATGAAAGCGCTGTATTATGAAAAGCCGCTCAGGGAAAACGCGTCGATCCGCGAGATGCCCGATCCCGTCTGCGGGAGCCATGACATTGTCATCAGGGTGATGAGCTGCAGCATCTGCCACGGCGTCGAGGCGGACCACGAGGCGCCCGGCGGGAGCAGCTGCTCCGGGTATCCGCTGATCCCGGGCCATGAGTTCGCCGGCTATGTCCATGAGGTCGGCGACGCCGTCACGACCTTCCGGGTGGGCGACCGGGTCACCGCCGACAACACCGTTCCCTGCGGCGTCTGCCATTACTGCAAAAAAGGTGATTTCATCCACTGCCCGGACAAGCGGAACCTGGGGAACAAGGCGAACGGCGGCTTCGCGGAATATGTGAAGGTCGCCGAGGGCAAGGCGGTCCGGCTGCCGGATCACGTCAGCTTCAACGAGGGCTGCCTTTCCGAGCCCGTCGCCTGCTGCATGCACTCCATGGATCAGATGAACATCCGCTACGGCGACGACGTGCTCGTCATGGGCGCCGGCCCGATGGGCATGATCCTCGCGATGCTGGCGTCGCACAGCAGCGCGAACCACGTCGTGGTCTGCGCGTCGTCCGCGGCCAAACTGGAAAAGGTCAAGGCGCTCGGGATCGAAACCGTTTTGATGGACCGCGGCGACTATTCCAAGCATGAGAAGGAGCTGCTTTCCCGCTATCCGCTCGGGTTCGACTGCCTCTTCGACGCCACTGGCGCCGAGGAGCTCGTCTACTCCACCCCCAGGCTCATGAAGATGGGTGGGCGGATTCTCGGCTACGGCTACTACCGCGGCGAGCATCCGACGCTCCGCTTCCCCTTCAACGAGTTCTGGGACCGGGAGCTCACCTATTATTCCTCCCTCAGCCAGGTGGGCGATTTCGGCAGGGCGGTGGACGCCATCGCCTCGGGCAAGGTCAACGCCAAGGCGCTGATCAGCGGCGAATACGACCTCGACCATTATTTCGACGGCCTCGACCGGGTGATGCACGAAAAGGACGTCATCAAGATCATCATCCATCCGAACGCCGAGTAAGGCCCCCCTACCCCGGAGGAACCCCCGGCAGGCACGGATTCCCGTTGCACAGGGCAATTACGGACGCGGACTCCGCGCCCGTAATTGCCCTGTCCGCGTTTCGCCGGAGACGGGCGGAAATGGAAGCGGGTCTCCGCCCCGGACGGCGCGGGGGCCCGCTTCCTTCCATTTTGGTCAGTCGAGGCGGATCGTCCTGCCCTGCCTCGCAGATTCATACATCGTTTCGATCACCCTGACCACGGCGGCGGCCTGTTCGGCACGCACCGCGTGCGGCCTACCGCCCTCCAAATCGGTGAGCCAACTGTCCATCTCCCGGACCGGCGCGAGGGAGAGCACCTCGTCGGCCAGATCGCCCATCGGAATGAATTTTTCCGGGCCGTCGGGCGTGACCGTGACGAGCCGGTCGTATTCCGCCTTCACCAGCTTCCACCGGTAGGAGCCCGGGCCGTAGTCTCCCTGCAGCTGCTGCGCCCCGCCCTTTGTCCCGCACACCGTCACGCACGCTTCCCGCGCGTCGGGAATGTTGAGCGCCCAGGACGCCTCCACGCTGAGGAGCGCGCCGTTTTTCATGCGGATAAAGCCGAACGCCGAGTCCTCCACCTCGAATTTGGCGGGATCCCAAGGGCCCCACACGTTGCCGGCCGGGTCGTCGACCAGGCCCTTGAACGCCGCGGCCGTGACCGACGCGATCTCATAGTTATCCATAAACCACAGGGCGAGGTCGATGGCGTGGGTGCCGATATCGATCAGCGGCCCGCCGCCCTGCGCCTCCATCGAAAGGAAGCGGCCCCATGTGGGGACCTTTTTTCTGCGCGTGGCGTGCGCCTTCGCGTAGTAAATCTCCCCCAGGTCGCCCGCGCGCGCGGCCGCGTGGACCGCCTGTGAGTCGTCCCGGAACCGGTTCTGGTAGCCGACGGTGAGCTTCCTTTGGTTTTTCTTCGCGGCCTCCACCATCCTGCACGCGTCCGCGTAGCTTTCGGCCATCGGCTTTTCGCACATGACGTGCTTGCCCGCGTTGAGGGCCTTGACCGCGATTTCGCAGTGCGAATGGTTGGGCGTGCAGATGTGGACCGCGTCCACAGAGGGATCGTTCAGGAGCTCTTCAAAGTCCTCATAGACCTTCGCGCCGGGCAGCAGGTCCTCCCGGAGGCTGTATGCCGCCGCCGGCTGCATATCCGCCAGCGCGGTGATCTCGCAGCGGTCCGGGAACTGTAACAGCGCCCTTACGTGTTTCACCCGCGCGATCGAGCCGCAGCCGATGATCCCGATTCTCAATTTTCCCATAACCAGCCTCCCATTCCCGGTGCTATTCCATCGCGAGGAAGCCGCCGTCGACCGGCATCGTGACGCCCGTCATATAGCCGGCGGCCTTCGACGCCAAAAACAGGACCGCCGCCGCGATATCCTCCGGCTCGCCCCAGCGTCCCATGGCGATCCTCCGGAAGATTCCGCCGCTCGCCTGCTTATCGTGGAAGAAATCCCAGTTCATCTTCGTCATGATGTACCCGGGCGCGACCGCGTTGACCTGGATGCCCTTGCCCGCCCACTCGTTGGAGAACGCTTTGGTAAGCTGCATCACGCCGCCCTTCGAGGCCGTGTAGGGGACGACGTTGAGCCCCGCGATGAAGCTGGTCATGGAGGCGAAGTTGATGATCTTGCCGCTTCCCTGCGGGAGCATCGTCCTGCCGGCGAGCTGGGTAAGCTCGAACACCGCGTCAAGGTTGACGTCCATCACCTTCCGGTAGTCCTCGAAGGGGAACTCCTCCGCCTTGTGCAGGATCTGGATGCCCGCGCAGTTGACGAGGATGTCCAGCCTTCCGCCGAGCGAGTCCAGCGCCGCGTCGTAGGCGGCCTTTCTCGCCCCGGACGTGGAGAGGTCTCCGACGACCGAATGGAACACGCCGCCCGTTTCCTCCGCCAGCCCGCGCGCCGTGTCCTCCAGGTTTTTCGCCAGGTCGACAAGGCATACCTCCGCGCCGTAATAGGCAAAATACCGCGCGACCTCCCTGCCCATCCCCTGGTTCCCGCCGGTCACGATGGCCTTCTGGCCGGTCAGATCAAACAAATTGAGCCTGTCTTTCAATGCGTTTCCTCCCCGAATTTAAAATAAAGGGTCAGTCGAAGACCCTGTGCAGCAGGGCGGCGTCCCTCGCCAGCAGCTCCTCCGGGGCACCCCGGCCGCATACGGACGCCTTGTCATAGACGCTTTCCAGAATCAGGCACCCCTTGTAATCGCTGTCGAGGATCGCCCGCGCCGTGCGGAAGAACCCGGAGGTCCCCTCCCCCAGCAGCGAGCCCGAGAGCATGGGGCCGACGCCGTCCTTCAGGTGGACGCCGCCGATCAGGCCGGCCAGCGCGGTAAAATACCGCGCCATGGACGTTCCGTCGTACACATAGAGGTTCTGCGAATCAAAGAAGATCTTGACCATCGGGTTATCCACCGCGTCCAGGAGGTTGTGGACCTGCTCCACGCTCTGGTTGATTTCCAGATGGGTCTCGATGCCCCTCTCCGCGGCTTTTTCGCTGAACCGTTTGATATATGCCGCCGCCCGGTGGAAGGACGGCCCGTCGCAGATGCCGTTTTTGCCCAGCACGGGCAGCAGAAACGACTTGCAGCCGAATTCCCCGCAGAGGTCGATCGTCCGGTCAACCAGTTCGGCCGCGATCCGTTCCTCCTCCGCGCCCTGCGGCATCGTAAAGCTGTACTGGTCCACGAACTGGGGGGACAGGGAACAGATATCCACCCCATATTCCGCGCTCCCCTGCCGGTACGCCTCGATCACGGCCGGGCTGCCGAGGCCCTTTCCGTCCAGCACCTCCTCGCCGACGCCAAGCTGTAAGCAATCGAGTTTTTGTTCTGCGGCGATCCGGCAGAGCTCTCTGCCCCGCGCTTTCAGGGACCACTCGCACACGCCGTATTGAAATCTTCCCATTGTCCCACTCCTCATCCTTTCGCGGCTTCGGTGAACAGCTTCAAATACCACTCGGTGATCGGATACGGTTTTTCCAGCGCGGCAAAGGCCGCGTCCGGCGTAATCGTTGCGATATCCACGCCCAGCGCGGCCGCAGCCGTCATATCCTGCGCGCGTTCCGTCGCCGCGGCGAGGACCTTCGTATGCGTGCCCGCCACGACGGCCACGATCGCGTCGAGGGTGTCCATCCCGCTGTAGCCGATCTGCCCGATGTCGCCGACATAGGGGGCGACGTAGTCGGCG
>NZ_DBMDHH010000020.1:0-33132 GCF_057433415.1 Anaerotruncus sp.
TAGCCCTTGACCGCCTGCCCGAAGGTGCGCACGATGAGGGGCAGGGACTTGACAAGGCTGAGGATGCCGCCCGCGGCGACCGCTCCCGCGCCGATATATTTGATATAGCTGTTCCAGATGTCGGTGGACGCCATCTTGGAGATCGGCTTGAGGCCGGGGAAGAGCAGGACGTCCCCGCCGAAGAGGGCGATGAGGGGCATGAGCACCAGCCAGCTCACAACGCCGCCCGCCATCATATAGGAGGCGATGCGCGGCCCGCAGATGTAGCCGACGCCGAGCAGCGCGGGCAGGACGTCGACCCCGACGCCCGCGCCGCGGTAGCTGCCGATCTCATAGTGCACCTCGCTGGGGAAGAGCTTGAGCCCGTCCGCGATGAACTTGTAGAGCGCGGCCAAGCCCAGCCCCGCGAAGACGGTGCCCGCCTTGGAGCCGCCCTGTTCGCCCGCGAGCAGGACCTCGGCGCAGGCGGTGCCCTCGGGATAGGGGAGCACGCCGTGCTCCCGGACGATGAGCGCCTTGCGCAGCGGCACCATGAAGAGCACGCCGAGCACGCCGCCGCACAGCGCAATCATTGAAATTTCCACGAGGGAGGGCGCGCTGCCGCCCCACTCCTTCATCCACATGAACATGGCGGGCAGGGTGAAAATCGCGCCGGCGGCGACCGATTCGCCCGCCGAGCCGATCGTCTGGACCATGTTATTTTCGAGGATGGAGTCCCGCCGCAGCAGCACGCGGATGATCCCCATCGAGATGACCGCCGCGGGGATCGAGGCGGACACGGTCATGCCGACGCGCAGCCCGAGATAGGCGTTCGCGCCGCCGAAGAGCACCGCCAGCAGGCAGCCGAGCAGCAGCGAGACGACGGTGAATTCGGGCGCGACCCGGTCGGCGGGTACAAAGGGTTTGAAATCCGGTTTTTCTTCCATGAAAAAACCCCTTCCTGATTGGATACGCCCCCGCGAAAACGCAGGGGGGAACGGGGCCGTCCGCCCCGCCGTACACAGTCAGGAAGGGGAGACAGCCCTACAGCGCCTCGATCGCGTTGGCGAGGATCTGGTAGTTCTTCCAGATCGACTCGAGCGCCCAGTTTTCATTGGTCTTGTGGTAGGTGACCTCCTCGCCGGGGAAGAGCGCGCCGAACGCCACCGCGTTTTTGAAGGCGCGCGCGTAGGTGCCGCCGCCCGTCGAGGCGGGCGGGTCGTCCCGGCCGGTGCACTCTTTGTAAACCGCCTGCAGGGTGGCCACGAGGGGGGAGTCCTTTTCCACGTAGAGGGGAGGCTGGAAGAACTCGTTCTCCACCGAGAAGCCGAACGGCGCGACGGCCTTTGCGAGCGCCTCCACCACCTGCGCGTCGGTGAAGGTCACCGGCACGCGGATGTCGCATTTGAGCTCGGCGGAGCGGGCGTCCACCTTGGCGATCGAGGGATTCACCGTTAGTCTGCCCGAAGGCTCGTCGGAAAATGCGACGCCGAATTTTTCGGGCCCCGCGTTTTCCATAAGACGGAGGAAGGGATGGTCGATCCCCTTGGCGCGCAGCTCGTCGCAGAGCTTCACAAGCGCGTTGACGCCGAGATGGGGGGCCATCGCGTGGGACGCCTTTCCCGCCGCCTCGTAACGGACGCCGCCGGCCTCCGCTTCCGCGTGCGCAGGCACGACGTTGTAGGCGTTCGGACAGGAGATCGAAAGGGGCTTCACGCCCTCGTCGAGCGCGCGGTAAATGCGCACGTGCAGGATGCCCTTTTCCGCATAGGTGACGGGATACTCGGAGTCGGGGGTGAAGGCGCAGTCGGGGGCCTCCTCGGTTTTGCGGTAGCGGGCCATGCACCGCCAGTCGCCCGCCTCCTCGTCGCCGCCGAGGATGAGGCGCACCCGCTTGCCGGGCGTGAGACCGCTGTCCGCGACCGCCTTCATGGCGTAGAGGGCGGTCATGGCGGGGCCCTTGTCGTCGCAGGCGCCGCGCCCGTAGAGGCGGCCGTCGATCACGGTGCCGTCGAAGGGGGGCGCGAGCCAGCCGTCCTCCTCGACGGGGACGGTGTCCACGTGGGCGATGATGCCGACGAGCCGGCTGCCCTCGCCCATCTCGATCCAGCCGCAGTAGCCGTCGAGGTTTTTGGTGCGGAAGCCGAACTTCCGGCCGAGCGCCAGCATGTATTCGAGCGCGTCGTATACGCCCTTGCCGAGCGGCGCTTCGTCGGTGACGGGGCCGCAGCCGCCGTTGACGCTCTTGATCTGTAAGAGCCCCCGCAGATCGGCGAGGAACTGTTTTTCATTCAGAGGATAATGTTTCATGTCCAGGCTCCTTTTGTTGGGATATTGTTAGGGTTGCCGTACTTTCCTAGAATATCACAAACCGTTCCGCATTTCCAGCCGCTTGCGCCAAAAGGCCCTTTTGCGGTAAAATACCCGTAGCAAGGATAGAGGGGGAAACGCGATGGTGCGTCCTGCAAAACCGGACGAGCTCGGCAGGATTCTGGAGATTTACGCGGCGGCCCGGCGGTATATGGCGGAAAACGGCAACCCGGCGCAGTGGGGGAGCTCCTATCCGCGTCGGGAGCTGCTCGAGGAAGACCTCAGGCGCGGGCAGCTTTACGTCGTCACGGAGGGCGATAAGATCCACGGCGCGTTCGTGCTGGCGCTGGGGGAGGAGACGACCTATGCGGAGATGGAAAACGGGGCGTGGGAGCATGACGGGCCCTACGGCACGATCCACCGGGTCGCCGGCGACGGCACGGGAAAGGGCGTCTTCGCCCAGTGCGTGGCGTATTGCCGGGGGCGGATGGAGTGCCTGCGGATCGACACCCATGAAAGGAACGGCACGATGCGGCATCTGATCGAAAAGCACGGCTTCGCGCGGCGCGGCGTCATCCATGTGGAGGACGGCAGCCCGCGGATCGCGTATGAATTTAACGGGGCTTCGGGAGAAAACGGGTAAATTTGGCGTGTTGACTTTTGGGCCAGCGTGGGGTAGAATAGGAAGAGAACGTATGTTCTATGGAGGATCACCCACATGGACCTGATGGAAAAACTGGAAATTCTTTCAGACGCCGCCAAGTACGACGCGGCCTGCACCTCGTCGGGCGTCGACCGCAAGGGGGAGAAGGGCGGCATCGGAAGCTGCGTAAAGGCGGGCATCTGCCACAGCTTCGCCTCCGACGGCCGGTGCATCTCACTTTTAAAGGTGCTGATGACCAACTCCTGCGTCTACGACTGCAAATACTGCGTCAACCGCCGCTCGAACGACGTGCGCCGCACGGCGTTCACTCCGCGCGAGCTGGCCGAACTGACGATCCAGTTCTATCGCCGCAACTATATCGAGGGGCTCTTCCTCTCGTCGGGCATCCTCAAAAACCCCGATTACACCTGCGAGCGGATGATCCAGGCGCTGGAGATCCTGCGGGGCGAATACCGCTTCGGCGGCTACATCCACGCCAAGGCGATCCCCGGTGCGGACGACCGGCTGATCGCGCGGCTCGGGCTGCTGGCCGACCGTATGAGCGTCAACATCGAGCTGCCGAGCCAGCAGAGCCTGGGGCGGCTCGCGCCCGACAAGTCGAAGGCCGACATTCTGCGCCCGATGGGGCTCATCCAGACGGGCATCGCGGAGAACTCCTCCGACCTCGTGCGCTACCGCCACGCGCCCAAATTCGCGCCCGCGGGCCAGAGCACCCAGATGATCATCGGCGCGACGCCCGACAGCGACCTCCAGATCCTGCGGCTGACCCAGGGGCTCTACAGGAAATACGGGCTCAAGCGGGTGTTTTTCTCGGCGTACATGCCGGTGCAGGAGGACGCGCTGCTGCCCTCCCTCGACACCCGGCCGCCGCTTTTGCGGGAGCACCGGCTCTACCAGGCGGACTGGCTGCTGCGCTTCTACGGCTTCGACGCCTCCGAGTTGCTCGACGAGGGGCACCAGAGCTTCAACCCGCTCGTCGACCCCAAGTGCAACTGGGCGATCAACCACATGGACCAGTTCCCCGTCGAGGTGAACCGCGCCCCCTATGAGATGCTGCTGCGGGTGCCGGGCGTCGGCGTCAAGAGCGCCCAGCGGATCGTGGCCGCGCGGCGGACAAGCACGCTCACCTTCGAAGGGCTCAAGCGCATCGGCGTGGTGCTGAAAAGGGCGCAATATTTCCTGCTCTGCTCGGGGAAGATGGCGGAGGGTCTCGTCGTCACCCCCGACGCGGTGCTGCGCGCGCTCATCTCCGAGCGGGACTACGAGCGGGCGCGGCTGCCGGAGGAGGCGCCCGAGCAGCTTTCGCTCTTTGACCGCAATCCAAGCAGGGAGGACGTGGTGCAGTGCCTGACCGGACAGATCTAGTCTACCTCTGTGAGGAGAGCCTGGAAGGGACGCTCTGCTGCGTCTACGAGAGCTACACCCGCCGGGAGGTCCCTTTCGACATCCTGCCGGAGGGCACGCCCACCCTCTACCCGTCGCGCCCGGTCGTCTCCGACGAGGCCCACGCGGCGCGGGTGTGGCGTTCTCTTCTGAAGCTCGACCCAGAGGCCGCCGCCTGGGTGCGCGACGGCTGGTGCTCCTGCCTGGAGGGCCGGGAATACCGCGCCTACCGGTTTATCCGCGCCCTCTACGCCCACGGCCCGCGCATCATGGGCAATCTCGCGGACCCCGACGTGGGGGAGTTTTTCAAGCTCGTTCGATTCCAGCGCAATGAGGCGCACCTTATGAAGGAGTTTTTGCGGTTCGCCGACTACGGGGGCGCGCTCGTCTCGGTCATCGAGCCGAAGGCGCTCATCCTCGAGAGCCTCGCGCCCCATTTCACCGGCCGCTTCCCCGAGGAGCAGTTCATGATCTTCGACAAGACGCACGGATTCGCCCTCTTCTACCGCCCCTACGAGTGGGTGGTGCGCCCGGTGAGCGAGCTGGCGCTGCCCGTCGCGGACGCACAGGAGCGGAACTTCCGCGCCCTCTGGCGGCGGTATTACGACCGCATCGGCATCGAGGGGCGCTACAACCCCAAGTGCCGGATGACCCACATGTACAAGCGGTTCTGGAAGAACATGCTCGAGATGGACCGCGAGACGGGCGTCCTGCGCGCCGACGAGCGCGCCCCGCTGGACGGCCCGTCCGGACCACCGCTGCGGCTTGAATAGGTGATGGAAGAGGCCCCGCCGGGTTCCCGGCGGGGCCTCTTCTCTATGGGTTGATTCCGGCATAGCCGGTCCGTTCGATCAGCTCCTGCCCCTCAGGAGAGAGGATCCATTCGAGCAGCGCGTCGATCTGCTCGGTGCTCTGGGTGGTGGCGGCGTAGAATTCGCTCGTCAGCGGGTAGCGGCCCGCCCGGATGTTCTCCACCGTGGGCGCGACGCCGTCCACCGCGAGCAGCTTGATGCCCTTGTTGCCGACCAGCTGGTCGGCATAGTAGCGGAAGGAGAAGCCGATCGCGTTCTTGTGGTTGCGGTAGTCGGAGGTCCGCTCGATGATCCCGGACATGAGGTCCTCGACCTGCTCGGTGGGCGGCGTCATCAGGGGCGCGTCCCCCATGAAGCGGACCAGCGCGCTCTGGCTTCCGCTGCCCTGGTTGCGCTGGAAAGCGAGGATCGGCTCGTCGCGTCCGCCGACCTCCTTCCAGTTGGTGATCCCGCCGGAATAGATGCCCCTGATCTCCTCCGAGGTGAGGCTTTCGACGGGGTTATTGCGGTTGACGAAAAAGACGAACCCCTCCCGGCCGATCGGCGTGAAGCGCAGTTCCCGGCCTTCCGCGCGGGCCTCCCCGATCTGTTCCTCCGACGGGTACGCGCCGAACATCACGTCCACCTCGCCTTTGGCGAGCAGAGCGTAGCCGCCGATCGTGTTGTGGAACTGGAAGGGGCCGTCCGCCGCGCCGAGCGGGAGAATGTCGGGCGGATAGACCGCGCCCACAAAGGCGGAATAGACCGGGAACAGGGCGGTCGCGCCGTCCACCACCGGGAGCGGCTCGCCGAGCCGCAGGCTTGCCGGGCCGTCCAGCCGCGCGACCTTGGAATCCTGCGCGAAGGGCAGGTAATCGGCCGTGTCGAAGGGCGCGCCGTCTTCGACCGTCAGGTAGCGGTCGTAGGCGTTGTGTGCGAATTGGACGCCCAGGCAGACGGCGGAAAGCAGGACGACCCCCGCGAAAACGATCCCCACATTCCGCCGGGCCCTGCCCGGACGCAGCAGAATCAGCAGGATGCAGAATACGGCCGCGGCGATCGGCAGCAGGGCGAAGAGGACGGAATAACCGGTGGCCAGGGTCAGCAGGAAAAGATAGAGCGCGGCGATCGGGGCCGCGAACACGAGCAGCAGGATGGCCGCCGTCTGCAAGACGGCGGATGGTTTTCGACCGGAATCGTTCACAGGAGGGCCCCCATTCACAGGTTTCTTGGAACGACTCCATATTACCAGAAAAACGGACGGGCGGCAAGCCTGGAGACGCGGGTGAAAAATCAGGAACGCTCCCACATCGAGGAGAATAGGCTAATAGGGGGCAATCCACAAAGCCCCCGAAATTCAGATAGATTTGGAGAAGAAACCATGAACCAAGATATGATCCCTTTAAACCGCGTGCCGGAAGGGCGCGTCGCACGGGTCATCGACCTGTTTACCACCGGAAATATGCGGCGGAGGCTGCAGGACATCGGACTGATTGAGGGGACCGACGTCGAGTGCCTGCAAAAGAGCCCCGCCGGGGACCCGGTCGCCTATTACATTCGCGGGGCGGTCATCGCGCTGCGCTCGGAGGATTCCCAAAACATACTGGTGCGCTGCAACTAAAACGACGACATAGGGGGAGATTTCAGTGGGCTTAACATCCGGTTCCACGGGAAAACGTGCGGTCGACAGCGGCTTTGTCATCGAAAGGGGCCCGGGCGAACGGGTCATCGCGCTGGCGGGCAACCCGAATGTCGGAAAAAGCACGGTTTTTAACGAGCTGACCGGGCTCAACCAGCATACCGGCAACTGGCCGGGCAAAACGGTCACGAACGCGCAGGGGCGCTATACCCACAAAGGCCGCGAGTACATCATGGTGGACATCCCGGGTACTTATTCGCTGATGGCGCATTCGGTGGAGGAGGAGGTCGCGCGGGACTTCATCTGCTTCGGGGACCCCGACGCGGTGGTGGTCGTGTGCGACGCGACCTGCCTCGAACGCAACATGAACCTCGTCCTCCAGACGCTGGAGATCACCGACCGCGTCGTCGTCTGCGTGAACCTGATGGACGAGGCGCGGAAAAAACACATCGAAATCGACTTTGGAAAGCTCTCGGAGAACCTCGGCGTACCGGTCGTGGGCGCGAGCGCGCGCAGCCGGGAGGGACTCGACGAGCTGATGGACGCCGTGGGACGTGTGGTGGAGAGCGACCGCTGCGAGCCGGTCCGCCTGCGGTATCCGCAGGCGGTGGAGGACGCGCTCGCGCTGCTCGCGCCCGCTGTGGAACCGCTCTGCACGGGCGGGATCCCCGCCCGCTGGATCTCCCTCAAGCTGCTCGCGGACGATACCCAGCTGATCGAAGCGCTGGGAAGCTATCAGAGATGCAACCTCCTCGCCAACGACGGCGTCGCGTCCGCGCTTCAGCGGGCGCGCGCTCTGCTGGCGGGGCAGGGGTTCTCCATTGAAAAGCTGCGGGACATCATCGTTTCCTCCATTGTCCTCCACGCCGAGGAGACCTGTTCGGACGTCGTGACATTCCGCAGGGAGGGCTACAACGACCGCGACCGCCGACTTGACCGTATCCTCACCAGCCGTGCCACCGGCATCCCGGTGATGCTCCTGATGCTCGCCGTCGTCTTCTGGCTGACGATTACCGGCGCGAACTATCCCTCCCAGCTGCTGGCGGACGCCCTCTTCTGGGTGCAGGACCGCCTGACGGAATTCTTCGTCTGGATGGGCGCACCCCTCTGGGTGAACAGCCTGCTGGTCGAAGGGGTTTACAGGGTGCTTGCATGGGTCGTTTCCGTCATGCTGCCCCCGATGGCGATCTTCTTCCCGCTCTTTACTCTCCTGGAGGACTCCGGCTACCTGCCGCGCATCGCCTTCAACCTCGACCGCGGCTTCAAACGCTGCCACGCGTGCGGCAAGCAGGCCCTGACCATGTGCATGGGTTTCGGATGCAACGCGGCGGGGATCACCGGCTGCCGCATCATCGATTCGCCGCGGGAACGCCTGATCGCGATTATCACGAATAATTTTGTTCCCTGCAACGGGCGGTTCCCGACCCTTATCGCAATCATCACGATGTTTTTCGTCGGGGGCGCGATGGGCGCGTTTTCCTCCGTCGTCTCGACCCTGATCCTCACCGCGGTCATCGTGCTCGGCGTGCTGATGACCTTTGCGGTGTCGGCGCTCCTCTCCCGCACGATCCTCAAGGGGGTGCCGTCCTCCTTTACCCTCGAGCTGCCGCCCTACCGCCGTCCGCAGATCGGCAAGGTGATCGTCCGCTCGATCTTCGACCGGACCCTCTTCGTGCTCGGGCGCGCGATTGCCGTCGCGGCGCCGGCGGGGCTCGTCATCTGGGTGATGGCCAACGTCACCGTCGGGGATATGAGCCTGCTGGCCCACTGCGCGGGCTTCCTCGATCCCTTCGCGCGGCTGCTCGGGCTGGACGGTGTGATCCTCATGGCGTTCATCCTCGGGTTCCCGGCCAACGAGATCGTCGTGCCGATTATCATCATGGCCTATCTCGCGACGGGGAGCATCCTCGATTTCGACAATCTCGCACAGCTCAAGACGCTGCTCGTCGACAACGGCTGGACCTGGCTGACGGCGGTGTGCACAATGCTCTTTTCGCTGATGCACTGGCCCTGCTCGACGACCTGCCTGACCATCCGCAAGGAGACGCAGAGCTGGAAGTGGACGGCGGTCTCCTTCCTCGTGCCGACGGTGATCGGCATGATCGTCTGCTTCCTCGTCGCGGGCGTGGCCCGGCTGCTCGGGCTGGCATGACAAAAAAGCGTCCCGCATTCAAGCGGGACGCTTTTTCACAGGTCCTTGACGAAGCCGCGCAGGACCTCGCAGGAGGCATGAAATTTTTCCTCCTCGGCGCCGGTGAGGGGGAGGCGGACGATTTCCTGGACCCCACCGCGCCCGATGACCGCGGGCACCCCGCAGAAGACGCCGTATTCCCCATACTCCCCCTCGAGCAGGGTGGAGACGGGGATGATGCGGTTTTCGTCGTGCAGGATGCACTTGATGATGCCCGCGGCGGTGGTGGCGATGCCGTAGTAGGTCGTACCCTTGCGCTTGAGGATTTCCCAGCCCGCCTGGACGGTGTCGTGGACGAGCCGGTCGAGGTCGACCCCCTCGAAGCGGCCGGGATTGTCCCGCAGGACCTCGGCAAAGGTCTTGCCGCCCACGGTGACGCGCGACCAGGGGACCATCTGGCTGTCGCCGTGCTCGCCGAACGCGAAGGCGTGGACGCTGCGCGGGTCGACGCCGACCAGCCCGCCGAGGAGCGCCTTGAGGCGGGCGGAGTCGAGCGCGGTGCCGGTGCCGATCACCTGGCTTTTGGGGAGGCCGGAGAGCTTCCAGACATCCTGCGCGATGATGTCCACCGGGTTGGAGACGATGAGGAAGATGCCTGAGAAGCCCGCCTCCATGACCGGCCCGACGATCGAGCGGACGATCTCCTTCGAGAGGCCGAGGGTGTCGAGCCGGGTCTGGCCCTCGCGGGGCGGCGGCCCGGCGGTGATGACGACGATGTCCGCGTCGCCGCAGCCGGCGTACCCGCCGGCCGTCACCCGGATGTTGCGGCCAAGGTAGTCGATGCCGTCCCGCAGGTCCATCATCTCCCCGTGGGCGCGTTCGGCGTCGCGGTCGACGAGCAGGATTTCGTCGCAGAGCCCCTGCGTCAAAAGGCTGAACGCGGTGGAGGAGCCGACGAGTCCCGCCCCGATGATGGCGACCTTGCTGATATGCTGTTTCATGGGATCACCTCGAGAGAATCATTTCTCCCTAGTATGCCCCAATCAGTCGAGCAGATGCTTCGAGCGCCAGTTTCCGCTGCGCCAGCGCAGGAAGGAGACGAGCCCGCGGAAGCACTCGTCGCAGGTCATGGCGATCCAGATGCCGGGCAGCCCGAGCCCGAGGACGACGCCGAGCAGGTAGCCGCCGCCGACCGCGACCGTCCAGACGGTGGTGACGTTGAGGCAGATGGGGAAGCGGATGTCGCCCGCCGTCTGAAGGGCGCGGAATAGGACGATGTTGGCCGCGCGGCCGAGCTCGAGCAGGATTTCGATGCCCATGATCGTGCGGCACATGGAGAGCACCTGCGGGTCGCTTGTAAAGAGCCCGAAGAGCGGCTCGCAGAGCAGGAAGAGCAGCAGCGAGATTACAAAGGAGACGAGCATCGCGGCGCGCAGCGTCGCGTTGACGCGGCGGTCGGTCTCCTCGACTTTTCGCGCGCCCATCAGGTAGCCGACGATGATCTGGGTGGCCTGCGCGATCGCGGACCCGTAGATGTAGGAGAGCATCGCAAACATGTTGGAGTAGGCGCGCGCCGTGATGACGTAGATGGGCAGGGAGTTGCACATCGTCTGGATGACGATCTGGGTCAGGTTGTAGGAGATTGACTCGCCGCCCGAGGGGATGCCGATCTTGAGCAGGCGCTTCAGATGGTCGACGGGGAAGGGCCGCAGGTTCCGGAAGTCGACGGGGGTGCGGATCGTGCGCTTAAAGAGCCAGATGACGATGACGACGCCGACCAGGCGGGACAGGTCGCTCGAGATGGCGGCGCCCGCGACGCCGAGCATGGGGATCGGCCCCATACCGCCGATGAGGACAAAGTTGCCGGCGATGTTCAAAAGGTTGATGACGATCGAGATGAACATCGTCTGCTTGGTGAGGCCGTGCGCGCGGAAGAAGGCGACGAAGGTCAGGTGGATGGCCTGCAGGGGCATGCCGACGCCGATGATGCGCAGGTAGGCGCCCGCCTCGGGCATCAGTTCCGCCGGGACCCCCATCAGCCCGTAGATCTGCGTGGAAAAAAAGGTGAGGGCGACGAAGATGACAAGCGAGAGCGTGACGTTGACCACGAGCGAAACGGTGTAGGTCTGGGCAACCCGCTCGGTGCTGCCCGCGCCGATGTACTGGGTGATCAGGATGGTCGCCGCCATGCAGATGACCGAAAAGGAGATGAGGAGCAGATTGGTGATGACGTTGGCGTTGCCGATCGCCGCGACGGCGGTGGGGGAAGTGCGGGCCACCATCATCTGGTCGACGTTACTGACGAGCATCTGGAGGACCAGTTCGACGAAGATCGGCCAGGTAAGCTGGAAGAGGTACCCGCGCGAATTGACATTTTGATCCATAAGCGTCCCCTGTTCACATCATAATAACGGAGTCATTATAGTACCTGCACGAAAAAAGTCAATGGATTTTCAGCACATCGCACAAATAAAGCGGACAGCACAAAAATGCTGTCCGCTGTAAGCCCGTGGTTCGTTATTTTGACATGAGGTCACAGATGGCGTTGGAGAAGGCGACGGGGTCGTCGATCGACATCCCCTCGATGAGCAGCGCCTGCGAATAGAGCAGGGAGGCGTACTGTTTCAGCTGGTCGCGGCCGCCCTCGTCCGCGTAGAGCTTCCGCATTGCCGCGAAGACGGGGTGGGAGGCGTTGACTTCCAGCACCCGCTCCGCCTTGGGCTTCTGCTCGCCGGGCATCGCGCTGAGCACCTTCTCCATCTCGAGCGAAACCATGCCGTCGCTCGAGAGGCAGACGGGGTGGGATTTGAGCCGGCTGGAGAGGCGCACCTCCTTGACCTTTCCGTCAAGAGCGTCCCGCAGAAAACCGAGCAGGTCCTTGTTCTCCTCGTTCTGCTTTTTGATCTCTTCCTTTTCCTCCTCGGTCTCCAAACCGAGGTCCTTGTCGGCGACCGACTTGAATTCCTTGTCCTCGTACTTGAAAAGCATCCGGAGCGCGAACTCGTCGACGTCGTCGGTGAGGTAGAGGATTTCGTAGCCCTGGTCGCGGAGCAGCTCGGTCTGGGGCAGCAGGCCGATCTTTTCCACCGTTTCGCCGCAGGCGTAGTAGATGTATTTCTGCGACTCCTTCATGCGGCCGACGTACTCCGACAGGGTGACGAGCTTTTCTTCGCTCGACGAGTGGAAGAGCAGCAAATCCTGCAAGAGGTCCTTCTTGGCGCCGTAATCGTTGTAGACGCCGAACTTGAGCTGGAGGCCGAAGTTCTTCCAGAATTTCTCATATTGATCCCGGTCGTTTTTGAGCATCGAAAGCAGCTCGGAGTGGATCTTCTTTTCGAGCCGCCCGGCGATCACCTTGAGCTGGCGGTCGTGCTGGAGCATCTCACGGGAGATGTTGAGGGAGAGGTCCTGCGAGTCGACGAGGCCCTTTACAAAGCTGAAGCAGTCGGGCAGCAGGTCGGCGCACCTGTCCATGATGAGCACGCCCGAGGCGTAGAGCTGGAGCCCCTTCTCGTAGTCGCGGGAGTAGTAGTTGAAGGGGGCGCGGGCGGGGATGAAGAGCAGGGCGTTGTAGGTCGCCGCGCCCTCGGTGGAGCTGTGGATGACGAGCGCCGGGTCCTCGAAGTCGAAGTATTTCTCCTTATAGAAATTGTTGTAGTCCTCATCCTTCAGCTCCGACTTGTTCTTCTTCCAGATGGGCACCATGCTGTTGAGGGTCTCGTGCTCGGTGTAGTCCTCGTATTCGGGCTTGTCCTCGGGGCAGCCCTCCTTGAGACGGCGGGCGGGCATGTCCATGCGGATGGGGTAGCGGATGTAATCGGAGTACCGTTTCACAAGCGCGGAGACGCGGTGCGGGTCGAGAAATTCGTCGTAGTTCTCCTCCCCCTCGTTCTCCTTGAGGGTCAGCACGATCTTTGTGCCGTGGCCGTCCATTTCGCAGGGCTCGATCGTGTAGCCCTCGACGCCGCGGCTCTCCCATTTCCACGCCTCGTCCGAGCCATAGGGACGGCTGTAGACGGTGACGCGGGAGGCGACCATGAACGCCGAATAGAACCCGACGCCGAACTGGCCGATGATGTCAATGTCCTCCTTGTGCTCGCCGTCCTCTTCCTGCTTGAAGGCGAGGGAGCCCGACTTGGCGATCGTGCCGAGGTTGCTTTCGAGCTCGTCCTTCGTCATGCCGCAGCCGTTGTCCGTGATCGTAAGGGTGCGGGCGTCCTTGTCGAGGGCCAACTCGATCGAGAAGTCGTCCCTCGAAAGCCCGGTGAGATTCTCCGAAAGGGAATGGTAGTAGAGCTTGTCGATCGCGTCGGAGGCGTTGGAGATCAGTTCGCGTAAAAAGATCTCCCGGTGGGTGTAGATCGAGTTGATCATCAATTCGAGCAGCCGTTTGCTCTCGGCCTTGAACTGCTTGGTGCGCATGAAACCAGACCTTTCTATCAGAATTTCATTAAAAACGAAAAGTTAGCACTCAATCTGTTTGAGTGCTAACTATACTATAATATAAGTCGCAGGAAAAATCAAGTCTAAATTGTGAACATTTTCGGCAGTAAAACGCGCTCTTTCCGCCACTCATCTTACAGAAGGACAAAAAGGGGGGACCGGCATGGGCCGGATCAATCATCTGCTGAAGTTTGCCTGCATCGCGGCGGCGCTGACACTGCTTGCCGCTTCCCCGGCGCTGACCGCCCGGCCGCCCGAGCCGCCGGCTGAGACGGTCGAGATGCGCCTGCTGCCCGACGACCGCCCGATCCGCGTGACGGGCGACGGCCGGGTTCTCGAACTGCGCGCTCCCGCCGCCGGGCAGCTGCCCTCCCACGGCTTTGACGCGGAGCTGACGCCCGTCTACGACACGGCGGAGCCGGTCGACATCGCGCAGATGCCGGTGCGGGAAACGCCGGAAACGCCGGTTCCCCGCGCCTGCCCGTTTGACGGGGAAGCCGTGTGAAACGCCGGCCGGCATTGGCCGCGGCAGCGCTGACCGTCCGCCGCCCGGGAGCCCGGCTGATCGAATGAGGATAAAAAAGGACCGCCTTACGGCGGTCCTTTTTGTGGTTTAGGATTGGGTATAGGCCTGGCCCGTGTGCTCCTTGTAGTGGTGCGCTTCCTCGAGCATCATGTCCTTGACCTTCATCAGGCGGATCTGGGTGCTGCGTTCGTTCTCGTCGAGCTTCATCGTGATGTACTTGATGTTTTCCCGCAGTTCGGGGATCACGACGTGTTCGAGCGCGTTGACGCGGCGGCGGGTCTTCTCGATCTCGGCCGCCATCAGCTGGCAGGACTTCTCCACCTCGGCCAGCCGCAGCAGGTCGGGCAGGATGTCCGAGAGGGACTTGATCGCGCCGTCGAGGTCGGAGGAGGTGAAGGCGAAGCCGTAGGAATAGATGTTGTTTTCGTCGCCCGAGCGGGTCTTGTACTCGAAGACGGGAATCTCGACGCTCATGACGTTGCGCTCCGACGCCTCGAGGTAAACCTCCTGCATCGGGGCCATCATCGCCACGTTGAGCACCTCGTCGTCCATGCCCGCGCGCGCCAGCACGAAATTCTTGTTGGCGGCGGCGATGCCCGCCTCCACGGTTTCGCGCAGGGCCTTGTTTTCCCGCACCAGCTCGAGGAACTGACGCATCAGCTCGTCGCGCTTATCCTTGAGGAGCTTGTGGCCGCGCGTGGCGGTGACCAGTTTTTTCTTGAGTCTGGTCAGCTCCATGCGGGTCGGGTTCACCTGTGTTTTTGCCACGGTGCATCACCCCTCCTGCTGGCCGTAATACTGATCGAGGAACTTGTCGTCGATACGTTTCAGCTCGCTGCGCGGCAGGATGCGCAGCAGCTTCCAGCCGATGTCGAGGGTTTCCTCGATGTCGCGGTTGGCGTCATAGCCCTGCGAGACGTACTCCTGCTCGAACGCCTCCGCGAACTTGGCGTAGAGCTTGTCGATATCGGTCAGCGCGGCCTCGCCGAGGATGACCATCAGCTCCTTCGCGTCCTTGCCGCGGGAATAGGCGGCGAAGAGCTGGTTCATCGTGTTCGCGTGGTCGGCGCGGGTCTTGCCGGCGCCGATGCCCTTGTCCTTCAGTCGGGAGAGGGAGGGCAGCACGTCGATCGGCGGGGTGACGCCCTTGCGGTAGAGCTCGCGCGACAGGATGATCTGTCCCTCGGTGATGTAGCCGGTGAGGTCGGGGATCGGGTGGGTCTTGTCGTCCTCGGGCATCGTCAGGATGGGGATCATCGTGATCGAGCCGGTCTTGCCCTTCTGGCGTCCGGCACGCTCGTAGAGGGAGGCGAGGTCGGTGTACATGTAGCCGGGATAGCCGCGGCGTCCGGGGACCTCCTTGCGGGCGGCCGAAACCTCGCGCAGTGCGTCGGCGTAGTTGGTGATGTCGGTGAGGATGACTAGCACGTGCATGTTCTTCTCAAACGCGAGGTACTCGGCCGCGGTCAGCGCCATGCGCGGGGTCGCGATGCGCTCGACGGCGGGGTCGTTCGCGAGGTTGATGAAGAGCACGGCGCGGTCGAGCGCGCCCGTCTCGCGGAAGGACTCAATGAAGAAGTTGGACTCCTCGAAGGTGATGCCCATCGCGGCGAAGACGACCGCGAACTGCTCGTCGGTGCCGCGCACCTTCGCCTGGCGCGCGATCTGGGCGGCCAGCTGGGCGTGGGGCAGGCCGGACGCCGAGAAGATGGGCAGCTTCTGGCCGCGGACGAGGGTGTTGAGCCCGTCGATTGCGGAGATGCCCGTCTGGATGAACTCCTGCGGGTAGCTGCGGGCCGCCGGGTTCATCGGCAGGCCGTTGATGTCCATGCGCTTCTCGGGCAGGATCTCCGGGCCGCCGTCAATCGGACGGCCGAGGCCGTCGAAGACGCGGGAGAGCATATCCTCCGAGACGCCCAGCTCCATGCTGCGCCCGAGGAAGCGGACGCGGGAGTTGGAGAGGTTGATGCCGGTCGAGGACTCGAAGAGCTGGACCAGCGCGTCGCTGCCGTTGATCTCCAGCACCTTGCAGCGGCGCTTTTCGCCGCTGGCAAGCTCGATCTCGCCCAGCTCGTTGAAGGTGACGCCCTCCACGCCGCGGACCAGCATCAGGGGGCCTGCGACCTCCTGTATGGTACGATATTCCTTCGGCATTAGAACTCCTCCTTCTGTTTGGCCGCGAGCTCGGCGATCTCACTGGCGAGCTCCCGCTGGATCGACTCGTACTCCGGTCCGATCTGGTCGGGCAGGATGTACTTGAAGCGGCCGATCTGCTCGCGCACCGGCAGGTTGACGAGGGAATCGACCGGGATGCCCTTGGAGAGGCCCTCGACCGCCGCGTCGTAATAGTCGAGCACGAGCTTCATCATCGTGAACTGTTTGGGCAGCGGGGTGTAGGTGTCGACGTCGTGGAAGGAGTTCTGGTGCAGGAAGTCCTCACGGATCGACCGCGCGGCCTCCAGCTTGATGCGGTCGGGCGCGGACAGCGCGTCCATGCCGACGAGCTGGACGATCTCCTGCAGCTCCGATTCCTCCTGCAACAGCAGCATCATCCGCTGGCGCAGGGAGGACCACTCGGCCGCGACGTTCTCATTGAACCATTTCTCGGTGGTATCAGTGTAAAGGGAATAGCTTGTCAGCCAGTTGATGGCGGGGAAGTGGCGCTGGTAGGCCAGCTGGGCGTCGAGGCTCCAGAAGACCTTGACGATGCGCAGCGTCGCCTGCGAAACCGGCTCGGAGATGTCGCCGCCCGGAGGGGAAACGGCGCCGATTGCCGAAAGGGAGCCCTCGCGGCCCTCGGAACCGAGCGTGATGACGCGGCCGGCGCGCTCATAGAACTGCGCGAGGCGGCTGCCGAGGTAGGCGGGGTAGCCCTCCTCGCCGGGCATCTCCTCGAGTCGGCCGGACATCTCGCGCAGGGCTTCCGCCCAGCGGGAGGTCGAGTCGGCCATCAGCGCGACCGAGTAGCCCATGTCGCGGAAATATTCGGCGATCGTGATGCCGGTGTAGATTGACGCCTCGCGCGCCGCGACGGGCATATCCGACGTGTTCGCGATCAGCACGGTGCGCTCCATCAGGCTGCGGCCCGTTTTCGGGTCCTTCAGCTCGGGGAACTCGTTGAGCACGTCGGTCATCTCGTTGCCGCGCTCGCCGCAGCCGATGTAGACGACGATGTCCGCCTCGGCCCATTTCGCCAGCTGGTGCTGGATGACCGTCTTGCCCGAACCGAACGGACCGGGGACGGCGGCCACACCGCCCTTGGCGATGGGGAAGAGGGCGTCGATGACGCGCTGGCCGGTGACCAGCGGCATGTCGGGGGAGAGTTTTTCCTTATAGGGGCGGCCGCGGCGGACCGGCCAGCGCTGCATCAGCGTCAGGGGCTGCTCGGTCCCGTTGGCCGTCTCGATGACGGCGACCGTCTCGGTGATGTTGTAGTCGCCCTCTTCGATCGATTTGATCGTGCCGACGACCCCCACGGGGGCCATGATCCTGTGCAGGACGATCTCCGTCTCCTGCACGGTGCCGATCACGTCGCCCGCGACAATCGCGTCGCCCTGGCGGACGACGGGGGTGAAGTGCCATTTCTTCTCCCGGTCGAGGGAGGGGACTTCGACGCCGCGCGCGAGTGAGTTGCCGATCTTCGCGCGGATCTCCTCCAGCGGGCGCTGGATGCCGTCGTAGATATTCGAGATGAGGCCGGGGCCGAGCTCGACACTCATCGGCACGCCGGTCGATTCCACCGGCTCGCCGGGGCCGAGGCCGGAGGTCTCCTCATAGACCTGGATCGACGCCTCGTCGCCGTGGATCTCGATGATCTCGCCGATGAGGCGCTGCCCGGAAACGCGCACCACGTCGAACATGTTGGCGTCGCGCATCCCCTCGGCGATGACCAGCGGGCCGGCCACCTTTTTGATCGTACCTTTGCTCATAGCTTGCTTTCACCTGCTCTATTCCGGTTTCGGAGGCCCCGCCGCTGCGGGGTCCGCGAAAGCCCTATTTTGCCGGCGGTCAGTTGCCGCCGAAGATGATGTCGGAGCCAACTGCCTGCTCCACCGATTTTTTCACGTTCCGGATGCCCATGCCGGTGTTCCCCGAGACGCCGGGGATGGGGATGATGGCGGGGAGGCGCTGGGCGCGGTAGCGGTCGATCTCCGTTTCGAGCTGGGCGGCGAGCGCCTCGGTGACGTAGACCACCGCGTAATCGCCCTCCGCGAGCCTGCGCAGCTGCTTTGCGGCCTCGACTGGGTCGGTGACCGGGAAGGTGTCCAGGCCGAGCGCCGCGAAACCGTAGATGCTGTCCCGGTCCCCCATGACTGCTGTCCTATACATACATCTCCCTGATCCTTTCCCGGATCGACGCCTCCGGCAAATCGTTGAGCTTGCCGGAGAGGATAATCCGCACGCACTTGATCTCGTTTTCCCGCCCGAGGATATAGGCGGCGAGCGGTCCGATGCCGAACGCCTGGAACTGCTGCGGGCGGATCGACTCGATGATCACGTTGTCGCACCACCGCTCGAACGCGGAGGGCGACTGCTCGAGCGCCGAGACGGCGGCCGCGTAGTCGGTCGTGGAGAGGTAGTCGCTGACCGCCTCGAGGCTGTCGGCGGCCGCGCGCGCGAGCTGGTAGACGTCGAGCGACCGGCAGGGCGCCAGCGCGCGGCGGATGAATTCGAGGGACTTGCCCGTCTTCTGGCAGCGCACGGCGGTCTTGATGTCCGCCGCCGCGACGGTGAGCTCGGCATATTTGGCGATCAGCTCACTGTCGCTCTCCCGCCCGGCGCGCTCGATCGCTTCGAGCGCGGCGCGGTCGATGACGATGTCGCAGAGCTGGCCGTCCCGGGTCTGGGAGAGGGCGGTATACGCCTCCTCGGCCGGGGCGCGCATCGCCTCGGGCAGCAGGCCGAATTCCTTCTGGCGCACGGCGTCGAGGATCGCGCGATAGTCGACCGTCCCGTGTGAAATGAAGATGCCGAAGTCCTCTTCGCCGGTGCAGACCAGCTTGACCGCGGCCTTGAGATTGTGGTAGTCGTTGGCGTAGAGGAAGACGTCGAAGACCGACATGTCCTCCACCAGCTCCCCGATCAGGCTCCAGGTCTTCTCCCGCTCGGCCGCGAGCATGCGCTCGGCGCCGATTCCGGGCTCGCCGTCCCCCCAGCCGCGGTCGGCCAGCAGGCGCATGCACTCGTCGTAGCTTTTGGCCGCGAGCAGCTGTTCGATCGCCTGTGAGTTGAGGAGGGAGAGCTCCTTGGAGCGGATACGCGCAACGGCATAGGTATATAACGAATCGGACATTGCCTAACCTCCTTTGCGCGAATTAAGAGAAGAGTAGCTCCTGGACCCGGTCCTGCAAACGCTCGCGCGCCGCGTAGAAGAGCGCCTCGATCGAGCAGTTCTCCTCGATGCCGCCGTAGCTGAGCACGAAGCCGCCGTCGATGTCGCGGGTCTCCCGCGAGACGGTGAGCTTCCCGTTCGCGGATTTCGCGAGCGAGGTCTCGAAGCTGGCGGGCAGCCGCCCGAGGTCGGCGGGGGAGAAGAGCAGCTCGCCCTCCTGCGGGAGGGAAAACTTGCTGATCATCTTGAGGATCAGCGCGAAATAATCGGAATCGGGGAGCTTGTAGATCGACTGGCGGGCGCTTTCGATCGCTTCGCCGATGATCTCCTGCTTGGCGGCGAGCACCGCGCGGCGCTGCGCCAGTTCGGCGGCGGATCTCGCGGCGGCCAGATGGTTCTGCACGTCGGTTTTCGATTTGGCCAGGATCGCGCCGGACTGCGTCCGCGCGTCCTCCGCCGCCTTCGCGGCGAGCTGCCCGGCTTCCTCCTTCGCCTGTGCGATGACCGCGTCCGCGGCCTGCTGCGCCTCGTCCCGAATCTGCTGTACAATTTTTTCTAGTCCGGTCATAGCAGAATTCTCCTTACTTTGAAAGTGCGGAACATTCCGCCGGGGATCACAGGCTCAGGCCGCCGACGCCGAAGATCGAGAGGATCGAAACGAGCAGGGCGAGGATCGCGTAGGTCTCGACCATCGCCGGGAAGATCATGGACTTACCGAACGTCTCGGGGCGTTTGCAGATCATGCTGATCGAGGCGACGGAGGCGCGCGCCTGACGGATCGCGGACCAGAGGCCGACGAACGCCATCGGCATGCAGGCGGCGAAATAGAGCAGGCCCTTGACGAGGGAGATGTTGGGGTCGCCGCCGAGGATGCCGATCTGGGTGAGGGTGATGAAGGCGATCAGCAGGCCGTAGATGCCCTGCGTACCGGGGAGAAGCTGAAGGATCAGGACTTTACCAAAGCGGTTGGGGTCTTCGGTGACCGCGCCAGCCGCGGCCTCGCCGGCCATGCCGACGCCGATCGCGGAACCGATCCCAGCCATCAAAGCGGCGAGGGCCGCACCAAGCAACGCAAAAGCAATTCCCAAAGAACTCATTTCAGATTTCCTCCTTAAATTTGTAATATTTCGTATGGGCGGCGAACGGCGTGAACGCACGGCCGCCCCCCTCATAGAACTTGCCGAAGAACTCGACGAACTGCAGGCGGTTGGTATGGACGTAGGCGCCCAGCAGGTTGATGCCGATGTTCAGCGTGTGCCCGATCAGGAATACGACGATGAACATGATCGCGCCGACGATGCCGCCGCCCGCCATGCTGCCCATCTTGTTGAAGACCTGCGCGATGACGCCGGTCGCGAGACCGAGCGCCAGCAGACGGGAGTAGGAGAGGATGTCGCTGAGGTAGCCGGTGACGTTATAGGCGCTGTAAAGCCCCTGCGCCAGCCGCGCGAACGGGTTTTTGGAGTCCCGCCCGCCCGTCAGGATGATCCCGACGAGCCCCGCGAGCGCGCACCACGCCGCAACCGTCGCGGCGATCGGCGGAAGCTGGAAGGGGATGCCGAGCATCTCGGTGATCATCGGCATGGTCAGCAGATAGACGATGCCGCCGCCGACCAGCAGGTACCAGAACACGACGTCGCAGACCGCGTCGTAATATTTCCCCTCCCGCGCGTACTGGTAGAACTTGAGCCCCAGCCCGACGAAGAGGTGGATGATGCCGATGAGGAAGGAGAAGGTCAGCAGGCGGATGGGCTCACTGACCGGCTCGAACCAGATAGGCCGCAGCGCCAGGTCGCTGTGGAAGAAGGTCGACGAGATGACCGCGACCGCGTCCCCGAAGAAGCTGCCGAACATGAATCCCCAGAAGGTGGTGGACAGCCCGCACCAGAAGAACATCTTGACCATCTTGCCGATGCCGGGCTCCATGTTCTTGTACTTGAGGATCACGACCGCGCAGGCGATCGTCATGACGAGGCCGTAGCCCGCGTCGGAAAGCATCATGCCGAAGAGGATGTAATAGAAGAAGGACATGATGGTCGTCGGGTCGATCTCGTGCCTGCCGGGGAGGCTGTAGCTCTCGACGACCGATTCGACCGGGGTGGAGAAGGGGTTGTTCTTGAGCACGACCGGCACGTCCTCGTCGGGGCCGGGAGCGGTGAGCTCGACGGCCACGTCGAATTTGGAGGAGAGCTCCTCCGAAAGCGGCCGGGCGTTCCGCGCGGTGACGTAGCCGGAGAGGATGAACGCCCGCCGCGACTGCATGAGCCGCCCGATGACGTCGTATTTTTCCGCCCGCAGCCGCAGGTAATCGGCCAGCAGTTTGAGGTCCGGGCGGTCGCCGCCGCGCGAGACAATCTCCATCCGGGCGGCTTCGATCGCCTCGTTTGCCCGCGCGGTCTCCGCTTCGAGCAGCTTTTTGCGCTCGGCGGGGCTCTCGGCGGGCGGGGAGGCGGGCCGGGTAAAGCCGATGGCGCGCAGCGCCTCGTCGACCGCGGCCGCCTCGGCGCGCGGGGCGACGATGAAGACGCAGGTCTGGTCCTGCGAATGGCTGACGAGATCGACGTTGACCGTCGCGTCGGGGGCCTGTCCGGCGATCCGGGAATAAACCTCGTCGAGGGAGAGGTCCTCGGGGAAGGAGCCGATAAACGCCGCCGTGGAGCGCGTCCCGGTGAACCGAAGCGGGACGTCGAGCCCGAGCCAGGGGACGAGCGCGTCGAGCTGGGTCTCAAGCTTGAGGATCTCCGCGCGGTTCTCCGCGATCTTTTTCGAGAGCGCGTTCAGGCGCAGCGCCTGTGCGAGCACGTCGTCGGCGCGTTCGCCGAACGCGGCGTACTCATCGGCGGTCAGCGGCCCGCGCCCCTCGAGCGAGGAAAGCAGGGAGGACTTGACGGGGGAATAGGCGTCGAGCACCTCCAGAGCCTGATTGACGGCGGAGAGGTCCTTCTCGAACTGAGACCGGACGGCGGAGGTGTCGGCTTTTTCAAAGACGCTGTCCTGCAGGGCCAGGTCGGAGATTTCGACGACGCCGCGCCGCTGCAGGGTTTCAAGAATGGATTTGCGGTCTTTTTTCAGCGCGCATATGCTGATGCGCTGCATCTGCAGCACCGCCATGAAACGGATGCCTCCTTTTTCATGAAATTGGGCAGGGGGATCAGATCAGCTCGGAGAGAATCAGGCGACGGACCTCGGCCCCCTTTGCATCCGCGCTGGCGCGCAGCGAAGCAATTTCCTTCTTGACGGATTCGAGCGCCTCGCTCTGCATGGCTTCGCCCTGTTGCTTTGCTTCGGCAAGCGCCGCGTCCGCCGCGGCTTTCGCCCCGGCGACCGCCTGGCCGACCGCTTCGGCGGCGTCGGCTTTCGCGCGCGAGAGAATCTCCTCCCGTTGGCGTGCCGCCTCCTGCTCGATCTGTTCGGCTGCAAGCTCCGCTTCGCGGACAGCCCGAATGGTCTCCTGTTCCATAGTATCACCACCCACTTATCTGATTTTACTTGATCCGTGTATGGAAGGCCCCATGGCCGGGTAAACGTCGTTGGGATATCCTGTATAGTATACCGCCTTTTTTAGGAAGAATCAACAAAGCGCGGCCCGCTGGAGAAAAAATACGATAATTTTTTATTATCTTTCCACAAATTGGGCCGCTGGCACGCGATCGGGCATTTCCCAGCCCGTTGGCCACATTATTACAATAAAAAAGGAAAAAACATACTGATATTGTACTATATAAAGGCAACAGAATCAAGGTGTTATCGGAAGTAATTTTGTGAAAAATAATAATTTATTATTTTGCGGAAACACAATGGAAGAAAAAACCGTTTGGGGTTGAACGGGAAGGGAATCCGTAGTAAAATGGCGGTAGAAGGCGGCCCGCGTCAATCATAGCATGCCGCGCCGGGGCCGTAATTAGACAGATTTACCGGATTGTCGGAAAACGAGACGGTTTTCGCAATCTGTATGGACAGATCGGGGGAGACGGGATGATCAGAGGCCGACGCATAGGGTACCGGTGGCTGGCCGCCGTGCTGGCCCTGCTGTTCGTGTGCGCGGGGCCGCCCGCGTTCGCGGAGGATGCGGTTGAACCGGCCGTTTCTCCGACGGAAAAGACGCTGGAGGAGGGGAACAAGCTCGCGGATATCGCGTTCACTGCGAGGGACGGGAATGATACCGTGCGGGGTCGTTTTGCCTGGGCGCCCGAAGTCCCCTATGATCAATCTCTTACGCAAGCGGATTCCGGATCTTATACGGTCATCTTTACGCCGGAGCCTGCCGAGCAAAACGGGAAGGTTTATTCAGAGGCGCGGCAGGCGGTCGCCGTCACCGTTATGCCGAAGGAATCACCCGACCCCGCCTACGACACCGCGTCCGCGATTACCGACGCGGTCCGCGGCATCGCCGATCGGTCGGACGACGAGGTCCGCCGCATCGCCGAGGCGATGCGCGCGCTCAGCGGCCGCGAGCAGGACAGGCTCTCCCGGTCGACGCTCGAAAAGCTCGACGCGGAGTACTGCAAGCGCTTCGGGTACATCCATGAGACGACGGTCGACGTGCACGACGACGGCGTTTCGAGCAACCGCATCCCGCGCGGTTCCCACGCCTACGGCGTGGCGGCCGCCACCGGGGGGAACCGCACGGTGAAGCTCTACCAGCAGAAGCCGTCGGGCAGCTCGGTGCTCCAGTTTGAACTGGAGGTGGACGGCAGCTCCGCCTCGCTGCCCGCGCCGATCGTCATATACGTCGCACTTCCCGGCAATATCAGCGGTTCCCGCGATTATTACCTGAAAAGCACGGACGGGGAGATCTCCGCGAGCGTTTCGCGCGACTATCTCGCCTTTACGACCAGCACCCTCGGCCGGTTCCGCCTCTACCGGGAGCGCTCCTCCGGCCGGGACGACGATGACGATGATGACGACGACCGGTACCGTTATCGTTCCCGGAACACCGGCCGGGATTACGTCGTCACCTCCTTTTGGGAGCCGGTGATCGACGCGGCCCACGACGCGAAGGAGGGCGACCGCCTGCGCGTCAACATCGGCGCCCGCACCGAGATCCCCGCCGACCTGCTGCGGGAACTGAAAGGCCGCCGTGTCATGCTGGTGCTGAGCCCCTCGCGCGGGGACAGCGTTACGATCCGGGGGGAGGAGGTCGTCTCCATCCCCGTTTCGCGCGACTACTACACGATGAACAACCTGCTTTCCCTCTATGAGCGGGGGGACCGCTTCGACGATCCGCCCGCCTCCGGTGAGGCGGCTCCCGCCGTTCCGGCAGCGCCCCCCGTGGCCCGGCCGCCGGCGGCTTACGTCCCGGCCGCGCCCGTCTACGCGCCTCCGGCCGCGTCTTCCGCCCCGGCAGAATCCGCCGTGAGCGTGTCCGAGCCCCCTGAGGAGGAGCCGCTTCCGGACGTGGAGATCGCGGCGGAGGAGGACGACCCGCCCGCATCCTCCGAGGAGGAACCCGCCAAGCCGCAGGAGCTGACCGGCGGCGAGGAGAACCCCTTCGGGCTGGCGTTATTCGCGGCGGCCGCGGTGGCGGCGGCGGCCCTGCTCTCCTGCGTGCTGACGCTCGCCATCTGGGGAGCGCGGCGCAGGAGGGGAAGATAGGCGAAAACAGTTGACTTTCCGCAAGTTTGTGCTATATTGAAGACAGAGTCCGGGGTCCGGAATTTAGAATGACATCTTCACACCCTCACCCCCTATAGCATGGAGCGGTCCGCGCATCTGCGCGGGCCGCTCCGCTTTTTGTGTGAAAAAGTAAGAGAATTGTAAGAAAACTGTTGCAAAATCAGTAAGAACCGTCCGGTATGCTCTTTTTGTGTGAAATAGATGTTGACATTTTTTTAGCAATACTGTATTATTGTACCGTTATGTTAATACAATAGGCGGAAATAATTTCACATGTCTGAATCCAAACGGCGGGGAATGTCGTTTGTATCAACGGAGTTTCATGGCAGCCGGGCGGGCGCCCGGCGGAAAAAGATTCTTGAACGAAGGAGTTATGAGGAATGCTTGGGATAAAAAAGAAAAATCCGGAATCTGCCGCGGCGGGCGCGGAACAGGAGGCGCCGAATTCGACCGCCGGGGTGAATCAGGACATCGCACGCTTCACCAAGCGCAAATCCCATAAGAAGCGGATTGCCATCGCAGTGGTGGCGGTCGTGGTGGTCGGCGCAATCGGATGGAAGTTCCTGTTCGCGAGCGCGCCGGTGATGGCTCCGGTCATGTCCACCGCCTTGCAGAAGACCGAGCTGGTCAACAGCATCAGCCTGACCGGCACGGTGGAAAGCGCGGAGGCTTCCTATGTACATACGACCCTCAACAGCACGGTGAACACCGTTGCGGTAAAGGTCGGGGACCACGTGGAGGCGGGCGACCTGCTCGCCCAGCTCGACACCTCCGATCTCGAGCTGTCGATCGCGGAACAGCAGGCGGTCATCAGCAAGATTTCCCGCCAGAACCAGTACGCGATGGAAAACGCGCAGAAGAAGCTCGAGGACGCCAAGAGCGACATCTCCAACAACGTGGACGCGGAGCTGATCGCGGCGGAGAACGCCCTGCGCAGCGCGCAGCAGAACCTGAACGACGCGCGCCGCGACCTCAACGACCACAAGGATGACCTCGAGTACGCGGACGATGTCATGAACAACCTTGAGAAAAAACTCAACCGCGCGCGCAACGAATACCAGGACGCGGAAAAGAAATACCAGATCGCCGAGCGGGAACACAAGGATAACGGCACCCCGATCCCGCAGGACGTCATCGATGAGCTTGACCGTTCGGAGAAGGCTTACGACGAGGCGCTCAAGGAGTGGCAGAAGAACGACAACGAGTACGGCGGCGACCTGAGCAGCTACAGCAAGGAGTACCGCTCCGCGCGTATCGCTTATGAGAACGCGCTTGCCAACAAAAACGCGATTGAAAACAGCGTCAACCGCAATCTCGACAACCTCGAAACCAGCATCAAGGGGCAGGAGATCGACGGCGACCTCACCTCCCAGCAGATCTCGCTCAAAAAGCTGCAAAAGGATCTCAGCGAGTCGACGGTTACCGCGCCGATCTCCGGCACGGTGACGGCGGTCTACGCCAAGGAGGGGGTCCCGGCGGCGGGGCTGCTCTTCGTGGTCGAGAACACCGACGACCTGGTCATCAAGACCGCGCTCAAGGAGTACGACGTCGCGACGGTCCAGGAGGGGATGCCCACCGAGATCAAGTCGGACGCGACCGGCGAGGAGGTCTTCGAGGGGACGGTCGGGCGAATCTACCCGACGGCGGTCAAGGCGTCGGACGGCTCCACCAGGACGGACGGCGGCGTTGAGTTTGAGACGGAGGTCTCGATCAACGATCCGGCTTCCACCGGGCTGCGCGTCGGCATGAACGTCCGCCTCAACATCGTCACGCAGAAGAAGGAGAACGTCTGGGCTGTCCCGTTTGAGGCGGTGGGCACCGATGCGCAGGGCCAGAGCGTGGTCTATGTCGCCAAACCGAACGAGGAGGGCGCGATGATCGCGACCGCCGTTCCCGTGACCACCGGCATGGAGACCGACTTCTACCTCGAAATTTCTTCCGACGGCCTTGCGGACGGCGACCAGGTGCTCTCCGACGCGAGCACGGTCATTCCCGGCATGCCCGTCACGCTGGCGGCCGGCATGGGCGGCGCGGCTCCCGCGGGCGCCGTGATGGAGGGCTGAGCATGAGCGACGAAAAACTTGCCTGGAGCCCCATGCCGGACGGCAGCCTGATCATTGACATGCAGGGGATCTACAAGCGCTTTTACATCGGCCAGCCCAATGAGCTGGAAATCCTCAAGGGCATCGACCTGCAGGTCGGCCGCGGGGAATTCGTTTCGATCGTCGGCGCTTCCGGTTCCGGCAAGTCGACGCTGATGAACATCATCGGCGCGCTCGACCGGCCGACCGAAGGAAGCTACACCCTCGACGGGGTGCCGATGCGCGACGTGCCCGACAACATGCTTTCGGAGATCCGCAACTGCAAGATCGGGTTCGTCTTCCAGACCTTCAACCTCATCCCGCGCACCTCGGCGCTGCGCAACGTCGAGCTTCCGATGCTCTATTCGGGCATGGGCGCTTCGGCCCGCAGCCGCCGCGCGAAGGAACTGCTCGACATCGTCGGCATGGCGGACCGGATGAAGCACCAGCCCAGCGAGCTGTCGGGCGGACAGAAACAGCGCGTGGCCATCGCGCGCGCGATGGCCAACGATCCGGCGATCATCCTCGCGGACGAGCCGACCGGCGCGCTCGACACCCAGACGGGCCATATGGTCATGGACCTCTTCCACCGCCTGCACCGGGAGGAGGGGAAAACGATCGTGCTGATCACCCACAACCCCGAGCTTGCCGCCGAAACCGAACGGATCGTTACGATCAGCGACGGGCGGATCATCCGTACCGAGAAAGGGGGGATGCCGCGTGCAGCTGTTTGAAAACATTTCCCTGGCGGTCGCGGGCCTGCGCGCCAACAAGATGCGCGCGCTGCTCACGATGCTCGGCATCATCATCGGCATCGGTTCGGTCATCACGATCGTTACCGTCGGCGACGCGATGACCAATTCGGTCACCGCCGTCTTCAACGACATGGGCGCGAATTCCTTTCAGCTCTTCCTGTCCGACAAACCGGATGAAAACGGGGCTTTAAATTATAACCGCAGCTATGAAGCGGAAGACTATTTGAATGACGACATCCTCAGCCTCTACACAGAACGGTTTGCCGACGAGATCGAAAACTGGGCCGTCACCGTCAACGCGGGCAACGGCCGGGCGCAGGTGGGCCGCCGCCAGACCGACGCATGGGTTTACGGCGTCAACGCCGATGCCCTGGGCATCCAGAACATCACCCCGATCGCCGGGCACGACCTCAACGACCGGGAGGTCAGCGGGGAAAAGTACGTGGCGGTGGTCTCTAAGGGCATGCTTGAGAAGCTGATGCCTGGCGTCTCCCCGCAGCAGGCGCTTGGGCAGGAAATTAAAGTGCGGCTCACCGCGGGGCTCTATACCTTCAACGTCGTGGGGGTCTATGACTACCAGATCTCCGGCATGATGGCGAGCATGGCAGGGGACACCAGCCGGCAGATGTTTATTCCCGTGGGGGTGGCCAAGCAGATCGCCAAGGACGGCGGCGCGGAGGCCAAGAACGTCGACGGCTACTATGCCGTGCAGGTCAAGGCGAAAGCGGGCGTGGACGTGCAGGACTTCGCGGACCGTTCCACGGAGTATATCAACCGCTCCTTCTACCGGGACAACAAATATGTGAAAATCGAGTCCCAGAACATGGACAGCATGATCGGCCAGATGACGGCCACCCTGGGCACGATGAAGATGGCGGTTTCGGTCATCGCGGCAATCTCCCTGCTGGTGGGCGGCATCGGCGTCATGAACATCATGCTCGTGTCGGTGACCGAGCGGACCCGCGAGATCGGCACCCGCAAGGCGCTCGGCGCCAAGAACAGCGCCATCCGCGTGCAGTTCATCGTCGAATCGATGATCATCTGCCTGATCGGCGGCGTCATCGGCGTTTTGCTCGGAACCACGCTCGGACGGCTCGGTTCGGTGGTGCTCGGCGCGCCAAGCTGGCCCTCGCCGGTCGTCGTGCTGGTGGCCGTCACCTTCTCGATGGCGATCGGCGTCTTCTTCGGATATTACCCCGCGAACAAGGCGGCGAAGCTCGACCCGATCGAGGCGCTGCGCTACGAATAAAACTTACCAAAAAGGACGGGCAAAAGCCCGTCCTTTTTGGAATTGCGCCGGTCGGACAACATGGTATAATAGAGGTGTTCAGGCAACCCGATATTTTGGAAGGAGCTGTTTTTTTATGCCGTTGGTCACTACCACCGAAATGTTCAAGAAAGCCTATGAGGGCGGATACGCGGTCGGCGCGTTCAACGTCAACAACATGGAGATCGTCCAGGGGATCACCGAGGCCGCTTCCGAGCTGAAAGCGCCGGTCATCCTTCAGGTTTCAGCGGGTGCGCGCAAATACGCCAAGCACGCCTACCTGGTCAAGCTGGTCGAGGCCGCCGTGGTCGACTGCCCCGAAATCCCCATCGCGCTGCACCTCGATCACGGCGCGGATTTTGAGATCTGCAAATCCTGCATCGACGGCGGGTTCACCTCGGTCATGATCGACGGCAGCTCCCGCGCCTTCGAGGACAACATCGCCGAGACCCGCAAGGTCGTCGAATACGCCCACGCGCGCGGCGTCGTGGTCGAGGCCGAGCTGGGCAAGCTCGCCGGCATCGAGGACGCCGTCAACGTCGCGGCGGACGACGCGCAGTTCACCAACCCCGCCGAGGTCGAGGAGTTCGTCAGCAAGACGGGCGTCGACTCGCTGGCCATCGCCATCGGCACCAGCCACGGCGCTTTCAAGTTTAAACCCGGCCAGAAGCCGCAGCTGCGCTTCGACATCCTCGAAGAGGTCAGCCGCCGCCTGCCCGGCTTCCCGATCGTCCTGCACGGCGCTTCCTCCGTTCCGCAGGACCTCGTAAAGGTCATCAACCAGTTCGGCGGCGCGATGCCCGACGCGATCGGCATCCCCGAGGAGATGCTGCGCCAGGCGGCCACGATGGCGGTCTGCAAGATCAACATCGATTCGGACGTGCGCGTGGCGATGACCGCCGCCATCCGCAAGTACATGGCGGAGAACCCCAGCCACTTCGACCCGCGCCAGTACCTGACCCCGGCGCGCACCGCGGTCAAGGAGATGGTCTCCCACAAGATCACCGAAGTGCTCGGCTGCGCCGGAAAGGCGTAAGCGGTTTTCACACGGAAAAGCCCGGCGGACGGCGTCCGCCGGGCTTTTTTGCGTCAGGGCGCGCCCGGCGCGCATAGGATGGGGCAGGAGGTGAGCGCATGGCTTCGTACTATTACGGTCCGCGCCCGGTCCAGACCCCGATGCGGCACCACGGGCGCAACTGGCCGACCAATATCAATACCCCCGGCGTGCACGCCTTTCAGAGGGGGCCGCGGAGCATCTTTGAGGAGCAGGAGTATTTCCGCACCGATCCATACGGCCGCCCGCTGCCCCGCTGAGGGAAAGGAAGCGGCGGGGCGCCCGCCCCGCCGCTTTGATCTATGGAAAGCCGGCGCTACCCTTCGGCCATCATCCGCTGGGCGAACCGGCGCATGTCCTCGATCGAGTGGATCTCGCCGGCATGCTCGTTGATCGCGAGCTTCACCTCCAGCGGGAGCGCGTCGAAATAGCCGGCCATCGTCACGTCCGCGCCGAACCCGAACGAAAAGAAGTTCGGATAATCCTGCATGAAAATCACCTCCGCAGATAGCTTGCGCGGAATTTGCGATTCCATGTGAGCAATTTCTGGATAGGAAAAAGGCCGGGCGCATGCCCGGCCTTTTTTGTCAGCTGTTATTTTTTGGAGGCGGTTTCGCGCTCTTCGCGCCGCTTGCCCTTTTCGCGGAGGTTGTCGTTGATGTCGATCATCCGCTGCACCGCGAGATCGAAGTCCTTGATCTCCTCGTACTGCTCGACGAGCGGGCTGGTGGCGAGATCGCTGTAGGTTTTCTCCTTTTCTCGGTAGACCAGCTTGAGCAGGACCGGCGTGACGATGGTCGTCACGACCACCATGATCACGACCGGGCCAAAGAAGTCCTGCTTCATCAGTCCGGAGGAGATCCCCTTGTTCGCGACGATGAGCGCGACCTCTCCGCGGGAGATCATGCCCACGCCGATGCGCCTGCACTCCTCATTGGAATAGCGGCAGAGTTTCGCGCCGAGCCCGCAGCCGACCACCTTGGAGACGATCGACCAGAGCACGAGCAGGACGGAGAAGAGAACGATCGCCGTGCTCATCTGCGGCAGGACCACCTTGGTGCCGATGCTTGCGAAGAAGATGGGGGAGAGCAGCATGTAGGATACCGTCTCAAAGCGGGTGGCGACATAGGTGACCTTGGTGGTGTTGGAGATGATGAGCCCGGCGATGTAGGCGCCGGTGATGTCCGCCACGCCGAAAAACCGTTCGGCCGCAAAGGCGTAGAGCAGGCAGAAAGCGAAGGAGATCACCGCGTAGCGGCGCTTGTCGTCGTGCCCGGTCATCCATTTTTCGATCAGCTTGTGCAGCAGGACGCCGACGGCGAGGCTCAGCGCGAAGAACGCGACGATCTTGACGAGCACGGCCACAATGTTGACGCTCGGGTCGGAGACGCTCGTGATAAGGGTCAGCGCGATGATGCCGAGGATGTCGTCGATGAGGGCCGCGCCGAGGATCGCGTTGCCGGAACGGGTGGAGAGCTTACCCATCTCCTTGAGCGTTTCCACGGTGATGCTCACGGAGGTCGCCGTCAGGATGACGCCGATGAAGAGGTTCTGCAAAAAGTTTTCGCCGCCGCGGTTGAAGAACCAGGAAAGCAGGAATCCGCCGGCGAGCGGGACGAGCACGCCGCACAGCGCGATGACGAAGGAGGCGCGCCCCGACCGCTTGAGCTCGGCGATGTCGGTTTCAAGCCCGGCGGTGAACATCAGGACGATGACGCCGATCTCGGCGCACTGGTCCAGGAAGGCGGTCTCATGCAGGACGCCGAGCATGGCGGGGCCGAGCACCAGCCCCGCGAGCAGGGCGCCGACCACCTGCGGCATGGCGATCCGCTTGGTCAGGATGCCGAGCAGCTTGGTGCTCAGCAGGATGATCGCCACGCTGAATAAAAAATTGTAGGATTCCACGGGAATCCCCTCCCTTCCACAAGAGCCCTCCCGGGCGATTTTTAAAAAACATCACCCAGTATAGTCCTTGCGGAGGCAATTTGCAACATGAAATCTGGTCAAGAAATGTATAACATCGCGGATGAATTTGGCTAATTTGTCGATGAATTGCGGAAGCCCTCTTTTCATCGCGCGCCGGATATGTTATAGTGTGATAAGAAAAATATGGAAGGGAAGAAAAGGCTGAATGAAACCCTCAAAGGTCTATTATACCAATCTGCACACCACGCTTGAGGAGAACCTGCTGCAAAAGCTCCGCAGGCTCGTCAAGGCCGCGGGGATCGATTCGATCGATTTCAAGAACAAATACACGGCGATCAAGATCCACTTCGGGGAGCCGGGCAACCTCGCGTTCCTGCGCCCGAACTTCTCCAAGGTGATCGCGGACATCGTCAGGGAAAACGGCGGCAAGCCGTTTTTGACCGACTGCAACACCCTATATGTCGGGCGGCGCAAGAACGCGCTCGACCACATCGAGGCGGCCTATGAAAACGGCTACACCCCCTTTTCGACCGGCTGCCAGATTTTGATCGGGGACGGGCTCAAGGGCACCGACGAGCAGATCGTCCCGATCGACGGGGAATATGTGAAGGAGGCGAAGATCGGCCGCGCGGTGATGGACGCGGACATCGTCATCAGCCTCACCCACTTCAAGGCGCACGAGTGCACCGGAATCGGCGGCGCGATCAAAAACCTCGGCATGGGCTGCGGTTCCCGCGCGGGCAAGATGGAAATGCACTCGGCGGGCAAGCCGTTCGTCGACCGGAGCCTCTGCGTCAGCTGCGGCATGTGCTTTAAGAACTGCGCGCACGGCGCGATCTCCTTCCCCGGAAAAAAGGCGCAGATCGACCACGACAAGTGCGTCGGCTGCGGGCGCTGCATCGGCGTCTGCCCGGCCGACGCGGTGCAGGCCGCGCAGGACGAGGCGTTCGACATCCTCAACAGGAAGATGTCCGAGTACGCTTGGGCGGTCGTCAAGGACCGTCCGGGCTTCCACGTCAGCCTGGTGCTCGACGTGTCCCCCTTCTGCGACTGCCACCCTGAAAACGACGTGCCGATCGTGCCCGATGTGGGCATCTTCGCCTCCTTCGACCCGGTGGCGCTCGACACCGCCTGCGCCGACGCGGTCAACGGGCAGCCGGTCCTTCCCGACAGCCTGCTTGCCAGGCGGGGCGCGGAAGAAAAGGACCACTTCCATGCGCTGCATCCCGACACCA
>NZ_DBMDHH010000020.1:33142-52078 GCF_057433415.1 Anaerotruncus sp.
AGGCCGTCAAAATGGGGATGGGAAGCGCGGAATACGAGCTGGTCGAGATCGAATAACAGGAAAAAGCCTCCCGCATACTGCGGGAGGCTTTTATTGTTTCGTGAAGCCGGGGAGGCCGCCGTCACTGGGCGCGGTAGCCGCGCTTGAGAAGCAGCTGGCGGATTTTCTCGTGCGGGTCGATGATCGCGCTGACCGACATGTCGTGGTTGATCGCGGCGATGAAGTAGGCGATATACTTGGAGACGTCGACCTCGTGGAACCACTCGCGCGAGAGCAGCTCGGGGGAACGGTAGGTGAGGTTGGTGCCGAACACGCCGGAGAGGAGCCCCTCCTCGTAGGCCCGGTCGAACTCGTCGAGGCCGTTGGTAAAGATCGCGTAGGTGGCGTAGGCGAAGATGCGGGAAGCGTTGCGCTTTTTCAGCTCGCGCGCGACCTCGAGCATCGACTCGCCCGACGAGATGATGTCGTCCGCGATGAAGACGTCCTTGCCCTCGAGGGAGTTGCCGAGATACTCGTGCGCCACGATGGGGTTGCGGCCATTGACGACGCGGGCGTAGTCGCGGCGCTTGTAGAACATGCCCAGGTCGATGCCGAGCACGGAGGCGTAATACATGTTGCGGCTCATCGCGCCCTCATCGGGGCTGACGACCATCAGGTGCTCGCGGTCGAGCTGGATGTCCGGGATGCTGCGCAGCAGGCATTTGAGGACCTGGTAGGAGGGGGAGACGTTGTCGAAGCCCATGAGGGGGACCGCGTTCTGCACGCGCGGGTCGTGCGCGTCGAAGGTGACGATGTTGGAGACGCCCATGTTCTGGAGCTCCTGGAGCGCCACGGCGCAGTCAAGAGACTCCCGGTAGTTGCGGCGGTGCTGGCGGCTGCCGTAGAGCATCGGCATGATGACCGTGATGCGGTGCGCCTTGCCGCTGGCGGCCTGGATCAGCCGCTTCAGGTCCTGAAAGTGGTCGTCGGGGGACATGGAGTTCTGGTGTCCGAAGATGTTATAGCTGCAGCTGTAGTTGCCGACGTCCACGATGAAGAAAAGGTCGTCCCCGCGGATGGTCGACTTGATAAGGCCCTTGCCGTCGCCGGAGGAAAAACGGGGACATTCGCTTTCGACGATGTAGCTTTCCTTGTAAAGGGGGCTGCCCTCCGCCCATTTCACGAGGTGCGCGTCGATCTTCTCGGTCAGCTCGCGCGCGCCGGTCAGGCTGATCAGCCCAAGTTCCGCCACCCGGTCACCCGACCGGAAGATGTCTTCCGCATCAATCTGCCCTGCCATTCATAACGCTCCTTTTCGTTCCGCGGTCCCCAAAGGGACCGCCGATCCTTATCTGCGGCCCGAATTATGCAAAATCGGGTCGAAAAAATACAATTTGATTATACATGATCGTTTCAGGATTGTATACGCTTTTCATCCCCGAATCTAAAAAATGGGTAATATCTACAAATTTCGATCTCTGCTCGGGAGAGATTTGTCCGTTGCCGTCATGCGCCGCTTTAAAGGAAGAAAAAGACCGGGACCGCACGCGCGGTCCCGGCCGGTTTTTTCTAGTCGGCGAAATTGTCGAAATATCCCTGGATGAGGACGATGGGCGTGCCCTTGTCTCCGCTGCCGCTCGTCAGGTCGCACAGGCTGCCGATCAGGTCGGTCAGGCGGCGGGGAGTGGTGCCCTGCGTCTCCATCGTGCCCTTGAGGTCGGCCTTTTTGTTGCGGATGTACTCGGAGACGGCCTGCTTGAGCTCGCCGCCCGAGAGGTCGCGGAACTGGTTGTCCGCGAGGTATTTGAGCTTGACCTCGTTGGGCAGGCCGCTGAGCCCCTCGGTGAATCCGGGGCTGACGACCGGGTCCGCGAGCTCCCAGATCTTGCCCACCGGGTCGCGGAAGGCGCCGTCGCCGTAGACGAGCGCCTCGATCTGCCTGCCGGTCGCCTCGCTCAGCTTGCGCTGCAGGTCGTGCGCGAAGGCGGCGCAGTCACGCGGGAAGAGCTTGACGCGGCTCTCGGTCGACTTGTTGCTGCCGAGCAGGCCGTAATCGGCGTTGAAGCCGCTTCCGTTGACGGGGGCGGAGAGAATGTCGTCGAGGCCGTAGACCGTCTCGGCGCCCGCCGCGCGCAGAAGGCGCTTGGTGCGCTCGCGGGTGTGGATGTCGCAGCAGAGGACGTGCTTCGTATGGTCGAGGACGGCGGTGGGACGGTTTGCAAAGAGGATTTCCACGTCGGCCCCCTCCTCGCGGATGAGGGAGGCGTAGTATTCGACGTAGTCCACGCCGGTGAACAGGTGCTTATTCTCCCCGAAGAGCGCGCGGTAGCGCTTCTCGTCGAGCACGTCGGCCCACGGGTTGACCCCGGCGGCTTCGAGCTTTTCCTCCGAAACGAGGGTGTTGCCCACCTCGTCGCTCGGATAGCTGAACATCAGCACGATCTTTTTCGCGCCGCGCGCGATGCCGCGCAGGCAGATGGCGAACCGGTTGCGGCTGAGGATGGGGAAGATCACGCCGATGGGGTGGTCGCCGAATTTGGAGCGGACATCCTCCGCGATGTCGTCGGTGGAGGCGTAGTTGCCCTGCGCCTTGGCGACGACCGCCTCGGTCACGCCCACGACGTCGCGGTCGTGGAAGGAAAAGCCCTCGCTTGCGGCTGCTTCGAGCACGGAATCGGTGACGATCTGCGCGAGGTCGTCCCCCGGCCGGATAATCGGGGCGCGCACGCCCCGGACAGTGGTACCGATCATTCTTGACATGAGTGAATCCCTCCGATGGCGGCTGATCCGCCGGTTTGCACGCCGGAACGGCGCGGCGGCCCTCCCTGCGGGAAGGCCGTACCTTAATCCCCATTATACAGGAATTCGCCGTAAGATACAATGATTCTGCAAAAAAGCGGAAAAAAATTTGCATTTCCCGCTCAAAAAACAAAAAGGACGGAATCAACCGTCCTTTTCAGCGGCCCGTCAGGGCTCCACCTGCACCACGCTGAATTCTTCGCCGCAAAAATCCGACTTTCTGAAGTAACGCCTGGCCATATTGGTGGTGGAGAAGGGCTTGGCAAGCGCGATATCGTTCAGAAGAATCCGCGTGTTGAAGAGATAGCGGCTGTCGCCCTGCCGTTGGATCCGGATGACGTAATGCATCGCCTGACACTTCCTTTCCTCCATTTTGTGCGCAGAGCAGGAGTGTCAGTATAGCACGCTTTGGATTCCAGAACAAGTAATATCAGGGAAATTTCAGCGTATTATGTAAAATTCGGAAGGCCGATTGTCGCAAAAAAGACAAAAACGCCCGCCGGTTCAACCGGCGAGCGTTTTGGACAGGGCGCGGATGCGTTCCCGGCAATCGGCGCCGAGCCGGTTGAACCAATCGGCGAACGCCTCCTGCCATTCGATTTCGTCGAGCGGGCGCAGCGCCCTCTCCTCCCACACCGCCCGGATCCGGCCGAGCAGCAGGGCGGCGGTCGCCTCGTCAAAGGAGGAAAAGATTTCCGCGTATTCGTCGTCGAAGACGCACCCCGCGCCGAGCAGGTCGCAGAGGTCGTCGAGGCTGCGCAGCTCCTCCCGGATGATCCGCGCCTTGCGCGCGGCATCGTCGCAGAGGAGCACCTCGTCGGCGACAGCGCTGAACGCGTCGTTGTCAAGGCGTTCCCCGTCGATGAAGAGGAGCGGCGCGTCCTCCTCCGCGACGACAGCGAAGGGGGTGAGCGCGCCGCCCGCGCGGTTGACTTCCCCGGCGAAGCGCGCGGCCCCCTCGCGGATATAATTGTTGAGGCGGGCGTTTTCAAAGGCGCAGGAATCGATCAGGCCTTCCGCGGCCCGCAGCAGCAGCGCCGCGCGCTGTTCGGCGGCGAGGGGGCGAAGCCGCTCCTCCAGCCCGGCGCGTTCCCCGGCGCCGAGCGCCGCGTCCTCCCGGCCGAGCAGGCGGGCGAGCAGCAGGTTTTGGAGCGTGATCGTAAAGAGGTTCACATAGGCCTCGGCGGGGGAGGTGCGGTTTTGGCGCGCCCAGCCGCGCAGCAGGCCGTCCAGCACCGGCGCGAACCGGCCGCAGAAGCGGTTCTCCAGCGCGAGCGACTCGAGCCGCTCGCGCACGCCGAAGATCCCGCTCGCGGAGACCTCCCGCGCGAGCGGGTACTCGGTGAGCACGACGAAGTCGCCCGGGTGCCTGCGAACCTTCCAGTCCCGCAGGTACCGGGGGAAGGTGACGTCGAGCAAAATCCGGTAGCCCTCGTTGACGGTGGGGGTGCGGGTCGCGCGCACCCGGGAGAGCAGGCCTTCGCAGGCGCGCTCCTCCCGGTCCAGAAGCCCGGTCCCCATCCGGTAGAGCGCGTCCATCGAGTGTTCCCGGAGCAGCGCGAGGCTCTCCTGCGGGGTCGGAGCGTGTTTGAGCGCCACGTCGATGCAGTAGCCGATATCGTCCATTAGCTGGTCGGCGGTCTCCGCGGGGACGGAGCTGCTCTCGCCGCGCGTGATCTCCTCGATCTGCGAACGGAGGAGCCCCAGCAGCCCCTCCTGCATCGCGGCCAGCGCGCGTTCGTCCAGCAGGCCCGCGTCCGCCGCCCGCCGCATGAGCGAGGCGGTGTAGACGCCGTAATCGATCCCGTCGAGCGGGGTTCCGCTTAAAAGCGAACGGTTCTCCACTGTTCGTCCTCCTCCACCGCGTAATCGCCGGCCTCCCCGGCGGGCTTGTCCGTTTCAAGGGGCGCCTCGACGCTGCCGTAGGCGCGCACGTTGCGCGCCATCGTTTCCATGTCGCGTCCCGCGAGCAGTTCGAGCGAACCCTCGCAGTCGCCGTCAAAGCACTGCTTCATCACGGCGATCAGCTCGTCGTCGGGCAGGGAATCGAGCGTGTCGTTTTTGAGGTAGTAGAAGAGCTCGGTCAGCGCGCAGAGGGTGTCGGCATAGTTCTGCCCGTCGACGTAGGCGGAATCGCAGAACGCTTCGGCGAGCTTTTCGAGCACGCCGGGGCCCACCTCGATGCGGCGGCTGTTTTTAAGCGCGTCGGTCCGTACCTTGAGCAGCGCGACGGCGTCTTCGTGGGTCAGCGACAGGCCGTAGGGGCGGGTGAGGTCGTTGAGTCGAAGCAGTTCGTCGGCGCCGCGGCGGATCAGCGCGTCGTCCTGCCGGCTGAGTAGGGAGAGAAGTCCGCTCATGCCATTCAGCTCCTTTTACAGATTGGTACTTGACAAAACCCGGGGAATGTGCTATGGTGTAGAAGGAAAAATTTATGATTTTTCAGAAAAATCCAACAAAGACTATCATAACACAAGCCGGGCGGGATGTCAAGCAGCCGCCCGGCTGTTTTTATCGCCTTTTGGGCGGACATCTGCCGGGCGGAAGGGCCGCAAACTGAAGAAGCGCCGCATCCACCGGATGCGGCGCTTCTTGTGAGAGGGGGAGATCATTCGAGGTTGAGCCTGTGGGAGAGGATGTAGTTGGTCAGGATAAAGTAGACGACCGAGAAGATGACCGTGATGATGAGGGTCGGGATCACGATCATATGCATCGCGCCGACGAATTCCCGCGCGAAATCGTAGGCCCCGTAGCCGAACTGGTAGGCCCCGTAGCTGCCGTAGGGGATCGTATGGTCGTAGATGCGCCCGACCAGGGAAAAATAGAGGTTGGTGATGATCTGCTCGACGATGCTCAGCCCGATATAGGCGCCGAAGGCGGTGAGCACCCGGTGCTTGCCGACGAGATGGCCGATCGAGATGGCGGCGTAGATCATGAGCACGCTGCCGATCGTGCCGATGAGCATCAGGAAGACGAACTCGAAGAAGAGGGTGACCTCGCTGATGCCGACATAGTGCGCCAGGAAATCGGACAACTGGCGGAGGAACTCGGGGATCTCCCGAAGCAGATCCAGGCTGAACGCCATGATGAAGACCGACAGGACGGTGACGAAGGTGCAGATGGCCAGCCACATGATCGAGACGATCAGCTTGCTGGCAATCAGCTGCCAGGTCCGGACGGGCAGGGTGAACATGAGGTAGCCCTCGTCGCGCAGGAGGTTCTTGTAGAACCGCTGGATCATGACGACATAGACGAGCACGAAGAGCGCGATGATGAGGATGACGTAGAGCATCATGGTCAGCACGGCCGCGAAGTCGGGGATGTCGTTGAAGTTGAAAAAGATGTTGTTGAGGATCGCAAGGAGCAGGATCGCGCCGAACACCGGCAGGAAGAGCCGCGCGGTGGCGCGGATTTCGTATTTGAGCAGTTTTTTCAGCATCTGAATACCTCCCGGAAGAGCGCGTCGACCGACATGCCCTTTTCCTCGCGGATCTGATCGACCGAGGAAACCATGATGATCTCGCCGCGGCTGATGAAAATGACGTCCTCCAGCACCTGCTCGATATCGGTGATGAGGTGGGTGGAGATGATGATCGTCGCGTTTTCATTGTAGTTGCCCAGGATGGTGTTCAGGATGTAGTCGCGCGCCGCGGGGTCGACGCCGCCGATCGGCTCGTCGAGCAGGTAGAGCTGGGCCTCCCGGCTCATGACGAGGATCAGCTGGACCTTCTCCTTGGTGCCCTTGGACATCGTCTTGAGCCGGTCGTTGGGGTTGATGTTCAGGCGGCTGAGCATGTCATATGCCTTGGCCTCGTTGAAATTTGTGTAGAAATCCCGGAAGAAGGCGATCAGGTCGCGGACCTTCATCCAGTCGTTGAGGTAGGTGCGTTCCGGCAGGTAGGAGACGGCCTCCTTGGTGTCCGGCCCGACCGGGAAACCCGCGATCGAGAGATCTCCGAGGGAGGGGGTCAGCAGGCCGTTCGCGAGCTTCATAAAGGTGCTTTTGCCGCTGCCGTTGGGCCCGAGCAGGCCGACGATCCGGCCGCGCCCGACGTTCAGGTTGATTTGATTGAGCGCACAGACTCCGCTTCCGTAGAACTTGGTGAGCCCATGGCATTCCAGTATGGTGTCCACTTATCTTACCTCCTCGGCCGCAGCGGATTCCACAAGCGCCACCGTCTGGGGCGTGGTGAATCCGAGCGCGCGCATTTTTTGGAAAAAGGCGTCGATCTGTTCCTGTGCGAGGGCTTTTTTTGCCGCCTCGATCAGCCCCGTATCCTCCGTGATGAACCGGCCGCTCGTGCGCTGGGTATAGAGCAGCCCGTCCCGTTCCAGCTCGGAGAGCGCCCGCTGCATCGTGTTGGGGTTTACGGCCGCTTCGGCGGCCATGTCCCGAACGGAGGGCAGGCGTTCTCCCGGGCGGTAGAATCCGGAGATAATGCGCAGCTTGATCTGTTCGATCAGCTGCGCATAGATCGGGCGGTCATTTTTCAGCTCCCACGTCATTGTGTTCAGCTCCTGTCCCGATAGAATTGTATTAATAACCTAACACAATAATACGATACCATTTCCAATTTGTCAACCCCTAATTTGGAAAAAGAAGAACCCCGCCCCGCGAAAACGGGGCGGGATTCGGGGGAATCGCTCACCAGCGGCGCGCCCCCTCGATATGGATGCCGCGCGCCTGCGCGTAGACATAGCTTGAGAGGGGGCGGCGGTAGGCGTCGAAGGTGTGGGTGGACACGAGGATATCGTCCCCTGTGACTTCCGTCACAAAGAGGGAGTGGTACCATTTGTCCGACGCGTCGCCGAGCTGGATGAGATCTCCCCGCTCCAGCTCCTCGAGCGCCGCCGCCCGGCCGTAGGGCCCGACCGAGCGGTTGCCCGCCAGAAAGCGGTAGAGATAGGGCACGCCGCTCCAGGCGGCGGCGCGGTCGGAGGCGGAATTGTAGTACCAGCCGGTATCGCGGGTGAAATTCATGACGCCCGTGCCCGCGTAGAGGCACTGGGAGACGAAGCTGGTACAGTCGCCGCCCATGCCGTCGAAGCTGATGTAGCGCGGATTACGGGAAAACGCCCATTTTTCGGCATAGGCGGCGGCCTTGGACCGGTCGTAGGGGATCTGGGTGGGCATAGGGATCGCTCCTTTCCATGGTACAGTATATGCAGTTGACTTTTTGCCGGGATTCCTTTAAAATTTAAACGACGAAACGCATCCAGTTGGCAGGACCGTGCCATCCGAAAGCAAGCTGCCGCCGGATGGTTTTTTTGATGTTCCGGGCCGATTGAAAAAGGAGGGACGCGCCGTGGGCTTCGACCGATATGTGCTGAGCGGCGGGAAACGCCTGCGGTGCGGCTATACGACCGGTTCCTGCGCGGCGGCGGCGGCGAAGGCCGCCGTCATCGCCCTGCTGGCGGGGGAGGCCCCCGCGCGGGTGGAGATCGGGACGCCGGAGGGCGTCCGGCTCGACCTGCCGGTGGAGGGCTGCGTGCTGGGACAGGGCTTTGCCCGGTGCGCCGTGCGCAAGGACGCGGGCGACGATATCGACGCGACCGACGGCGCGCTCGTCTGCGCCGAGGTGCGCCTCGGCGGGGAGGAGATCGTGGTCGACGGCGGCGAGGGGGTCGGGCGGGTCACCCGCGCGGGCCTCGAGCAGCCGGTGGGCGCGGCAGCCATCAACCGCGTCCCGCGGCTGATGGTCGCGCACGAAGTGCGCGGCGCGCTCGAAGAGCGCGGCTGCCGCGCCGGGGCGGCGGTCGTGATTTCGGTCCCCGGCGGGGCCGAAATCGCGGCGCGGACCTACAATCCGCGGCTTGGGATCGAAGGGGGGATCTCGATCCTCGGGACGACGGGCATTGTCGAGCCGATGAGCGAGGCGGCGCTCGTGGATACGATCCGGGCCGAGCTGAAGGTGCTTCGCGCGGCGGGAAGCGGTCCCGTGCTCGTGACCCCCGGCAGCTACGGGGAGAACTTCTCGCGGGACGCGCTCGGATTGAGGGCTTCCCGAGCGGTGCTCTGCAGCAACTTCGTAGGCGAGACGCTCGACTGCGCCGCCGTCCTCGGCTTTGAGGGGGTGCTGCTTGTCGGTCATCTCGGCAAGTTCGTGAAGCTCGCGGGCGGCATCTTCCAGACGCACTCCAGCGTCGCGGACGCGCGCATGGAGATTCTGACGGCGCACGCCGCGCTGGCCGGAGCGGATTCCGCGCTGGCCGGAGCGCTGCTCGGCTGCGCCACGACCGACGCGGCGGCCGACCTGCTGGACGCGGCGGGGCTTCTGTCCCCGGTGATGCGTTCGGTGACGGAACGGGCGGAAAAGCAGGTCAAACGGCGCGCCGGGGAGCTTCCGGCGGAACTGGTGATCTACACCAACGCGCGGGGAATCCTGGGGCAGAGCGGGGGAGCGGCAGAAATGCTGGAACGGCTGAGGGAAACGGAGGCGGCAAAATGAACGGGACACTCTATGGCGTGAGCGTCGGGCCGGGCGACCCGGGGCTCATTACCGTCCGGGCGGTGGAGGTGATCCGCGCCTGCGGCGTGATCGCGGTGCCGCGCTCGTCGGACGGAGCGGAGCGGGTCGCGCTCGGGATCGCGGAAAACGCGGTGCCCGAACTCGGCAAAAAAGAGCTCGTCGAGCTTTCGATGCCGATGACGCGCGACCCGGACAGGCTCGAGGCCGCCCGCGCCGCCGCGGTGGAGTCATTGGCGGCGTATCTGCGCGCAGGAAGGGACGTCGCCTTCCTGACGATCGGGGACGTGACCGTCTATTCCACCTACGGCTACCTGCATGAACGTGTAAAGGCAATGGGCTTTCCGGTGGAGATGATTGCCGGGGTGCCCTCCTTCTGCGCGGCGGCCGCCCGTCTGGGGGAGCCGCTCACCGACGCGGCAAAGCCCCTGCACATCATCCCCGCGCCCTACGAGGGCTTGGAGGAGGCGCTCGCCCTTCCGGGGACCAAGGTGCTGATGAAATCGGGAAAATATTTCGGGGAGGTCCGGCGGCTGCTTGTCGGGCGCGGCGTTGACGCCCGGATGGTCGAGCGGTGCGGGCTTTCCGGCGAACGGGTCTACCGTTCGCTTGCCGACGCGCCCGACGACGCGGGCTACCTCTCGATCATCATGGTAAAGGAGTGACGGCCTGATGGTGCATTTTGTGGGGGCGGGCTGCGGCGCGCCCGACCTGATCACCCTGCGGGGCCACCGGCTGCTGTCCGAGGCGGATGTCGTGATCTACGCGGGCTCCCTTGTGAATCCCGCGCTGCTCGAAGCTGCGAAGCCGGGCTGTGAAATCCATGACAGCGCCGGAATGACCCTCGAGGAGGTATTTGCGGTCGTGAGGGCCGCCGAGGCCACCGGGAAGACGACGGTGCGCCTGCACACGGGCGACACCGCGCTCTACAGCGCCATCCGCGAACAGATCGACCTCTTAAAAAGCGCGGGCATCCCCTACGACGTGACGCCGGGGGTCAGCGCCTTCAGCGGCGCGGCGGCGGCGCTCGGCGTGGAATACACGCTGCCGGGCGTCTCCCAATCGGTCGTCATCACCCGCATGGCGGGCCGTACGCCGGTGCCCGAGCGGGAGGAGATCGCCTCCTTCGCCGCCCACGGCGCGACGATGGTGATTTTCCTCAGCACCGGGCTGCTCTCCGAGCTGCGGGAACGCCTGCTCACAGGCGGATACCGGGAGGACACGCCCGCCGCGATCGTCTACAAGGCCTCGTGGCCGGATGAAAAATGCGTGGCCGGCACGGTCGGCAATCTGCCCGCGATGGCGGAGGAAAACGGCATTTCCCGTATGGCGCTCATCCTCGTCGGGGAGTTCCTCGGTGAACAGTACGACCGCTCAAAGCTCTACGACCCCGCCTTTTCCCACGGCTTTCGGGAGGCGGAACAATGAAGCTCGCGATCGCGGCGTTTACCGGACGGGGCGCGGAGCTGGCGAACCGGCTGGCGGAAGCTCTCGCGGACGCGGGGAGCCCCCCGCCCGAGGTCGCGGTTTTCGGGCGCGCGGGGGACCCCGGACGGAGCCTGCGCGACTGGACGGAAAGGGCGTTTTCCCACGCCGGCGGCATCGTGTTTGTCGGCGCGTGCGGCATCGCGGTGCGTGCGGTCGCGCCCTTCGTCAGGGACAAATTGACCGACCCGGCGGTCGTCGCGGTCGACGAACGGGGAAAATACGCCGTGGCGCTGCTGTCGGGGCACGCCGGGGGAGCGAACGCATTGGCGGCCAGGGTCGCCGATGCGGCCGGCGGAACGCCGGTCGTCTCCACCGCCACCGACCTCGCCGGGATTTTCGCCGTGGATGTGTGGGCGGCGGAGCGTTCGCTCCATCTCGGTGAGCGGGCGCTCGCCAAGGAGGTTTCGGCAGCGCTGCTTGCCGGAGAGACGGTCGGCTTCGCGTGCGACTTTCCCGTTGCGGGCGCGCTTCCCGCTGGGCTGGCGGACGGCCCCGCCGCGCTGGGAATCTGCGTCACGCTCGACGCGGCAAAGGAGCCCTTTCCGCGCACCCTGCACGCCTTTCCGCGCGTCGTGACGGTCGGGGCCGGCTGCCGTAGGGGCATTTCCGCGGAAATGTTCGAACGGGAAATCCTCGGGGCGCTCGGCGATGCCAGGATTCCGCTCGCGGCGGTCCGCCAGCTCGCGACGATCGACCGCAAGGCGGAGGAACCCTGTATCCTGGCGTTCTGCGAAAGGTACGGCCTGCCGCTCGCGGCCGCCTCCGCGGAGGCGCTTTCCGCCCTCGAGGGGGAGTTCACACCGTCGGAGTTCGTGCGCGGGACGGTGGGTGTGGATAACGTCTGTGAACGCGCGGCGCTTTACGCGTCGCGGGAAGGGCGCGTCATCATGAAAAAACATGCTGCGGGCGGCGTGACGGCCGCTGCCGCGGCGGACCGCTGGACCTGCGGGTTCGGGGAGGAAACAGGATGAAAAAGCTCTATGTCGTGGGGCTGGGCCCCGGCGACGAACAGAATATGACCGGCCGCGCGCTCACGGCGCTCGAAGAGAGCGAGGTCATCGTGGGCTACACGGCCTATGTCGACCTCATCCGCGCCCGTTACCCGGAAAAGGCGTTCCTCGCCACCGCGATGCGCGGGGAGGTGGAGCGCTGCCGCATGGCGCTGGAGGCGGCCTGCGGAGGCAGAACCGTCGCGGTGGTGTCGAGCGGGGACGCCGGGGTCTACGGCATGGCGGGGCTCGTCTACGAGCTCGCGCAGGGGTACGACCCCATCGACATCGAGGTGGTGCCGGGCGTGACGGCCGCGTGCAGCGGCGCGGCGCTGCTCGGCGCCCCGCTCATCCACGACTTTGCGGTCATCTCGCTCAGCGACCTGCTCACCCCGTGGGAGCTGATTGAACGGCGGCTCGACGCGGCGGGCAGAGCGGACTTCTGCATCTGCCTTTACAACCCGGCGAGCCGCCGCCGCGCCGACTACCTGCGGCGCGCGTGCGACATCCTGCTGCGCAGCCGCGCGCCCGAAACGGTCGCGGGGCTTGTGCGCAACGCGGGGCGGGCGGGGGAGTCCGCCCGCGTGCTGACCCTTGGGGAGCTGCGGGAGGCGCAGGCGGATATGTTCACGACTGTGTTTATCGGCAACTCCCAGACCAAGAAACTGAACGGCGGCATGGTGACGCCGAGGGGGTACCGGGATGCCTAATTTCTTTGTGTTTGCCGGGACCACCGAGGGCAGGCGGCTGGTGGAGTTTCTCAGCCGGTGCGAGGGGACGAACGTCTGCGCGGGGGTCGCCACCGAATATGGAAAGACCCTGCTCCCCGAGGGGGTGCAGGTCTTTGCTGAGCGGCTGGACGCGGAGGGAATGGCCTCCCTGCTTCAATCGCTGCGGTTTGACTGCGTGGTCGACGCGACCCACCCCTATGCCGCCCTTGCGACCGAAAATATCCGCGCCGCCTGCGCGGCGACCGATACCCGGTACCTGCGCCTCTCCCGGCCGTCGAACACGCCTGAGGGCTGCGTCTATGTCGAGAGCGCCGAGCGCGCGGCGGAGGTGCTTGCCGCCACGACGGGCAAGGTGCTGCTCACCACCGGCAGCAAGGAGCTGGACGCGTTCGTGCGGGTGCCGGGTTACCAGGAGCGCATCTACCCGCGGGTGCTGCCGACCGTCGAATCGGTGCAGCGGTGCCTCGCTCTGGGCTTCCGGGTGCAGAACGTCATTGCGATGCAGGGGCCCTTCTCCCGCGAGATGAACGGGGCCACGATGCGTCAGATCGGCGCGTCGATCCTGGTGACCAAGGAGTCGGGCGACGCGGGCGGTTTTTCCGAAAAGCTCGGCGCGGCGCGGGACGCGGGCGCGGTGGCCGTCGTGATCGGCAGGCCGCGCGAGGAGAGCGGCCTGCCCTACGAGGACGCGGTGGAGGCGCTCATCCGCGACTTTGCCCTGCGGCCGGCGGACGCGGAAGCGGAACCTGCGGCGTATTTTCCGCTCTTCTCCAGGCTGTCGAACTGCAAGATCGCGCTCTTCGGGGGCGGTGCGGCCGCCCTCTCGAGCGCTGCCGCGCTGCTGCCCTTCTGTCCGGGGCTTGTGGTGATCACGCCGCAGCCGTCCGCCGAGCTCGAGTCGCTCGGCGTGCAGATCGTGCGGCGCGCCTACATGAAGGGGGACTGCGCGGGATGCCGGATCGTGATCGCCGCGACCGACAACCCCGACGTCGACCAGGCGATCTGCGAGGAGGCGCGCGCGGCGGGGATTCCCGCCGACGTGCCCGGCTCGCCCGAGCTGTGCGATTTTTATCTGCCCGCCCTGCTGCGGCGCGGCGGCGTGGTCGTCGGCGTGTCGGCGGGCGTGGACGAAAAGAAGCGCGCGCGGAAGATTGCGCGGGAGCTTTCCGGGCGGCTGGACCAGATCCTGCCCGGTCCGGAGGCGGACCATCGGGAATGAACGGCGAGAGGAGGGGAACGCGGTGAAAGTTTACGTGATCGGGATGGGCGTGGGGAATCCCGCCCTGCTGACGGGGGAGGCGCTGGACGCGGCGAAAAGCTGCCGGGTGCTCGTCGGCGCGCGGCGTCTGCTGGAGGCGTTTCCCGGCGCCGCGCAGAAAATAGAGGCCTCCTCGCCCGCGCGGATGGCCGAGGCGGTCCGCGCGCACGAGGGCCCCGCGGGCGTGCTCGTCTCGGGGGACGTCGGGTTTTACAGCGCGGCGCGAAGCCTAGGGGCCCTGCTGCCGGAGGCCGAAATCCGATTTCTTCCGGGAATCTCCAGCTTGCAGTATTTCTGCGCGCGGCTGGGGACCGCGTGGGACGACGCGCGGGTCGTGAGCCTGCATGGACGCGACTGCGACTTCTGCGGGATCGCCGCGTCCAGCCCCAAGGTGTTCGCGCTGACGGGCGGCGAAAACAGCCCCGGCGCGCTCTGCGCCCGGCTTCGGGAAGCCGGGCTCGGCGCGGTGCGGGTGGAGGTCGGCGAACGGCTCTCCTACCCGGACGAGCGCGTAACGGGCGGGAACGCGGCGGAGCTCGCGGGACGGGCGTTCGACCCGCTGAGCGTCATGCTGGTGCGGAACCCGGACGCGCGGCCGCTTCCGGCGGCCCATGGCCTGCCGGACGGCGCGTTTTTGCGCGGCGGGACGCCGATGACCAAAGAGGAGGTCCGCGCCGTCTCGGTCGCGAAGCTGCGCCTGCGGCGGGGGATGACCGTCTGGGACGTGGGCGCCGGCACCGGCTCGGTGAGCGTCGAGATCGCGCGGGTGCTCGGGGACGGCGCGGTCTATGCCGTCGAACGGGAGCCGGATGCGCTCGCGCTGATCGAACAAAACCGCGCGAAATTCGGCCTTTGGAACCTGCGCCCGGTGGCGGGGAGCGCGCCCGGCGTACTGGGGGAGCTTCCCGCGCCCGACGCCGTCTTCGTCGGCGGCTCGTCGGGGAACCTCGCGGAGATCGTCGGCGCGGCGCTCGAAAAAAATCCCGGCGCGCGGATCGTCGTGAACGCCGTCACGCTCGAGACGGTCACGGAGGCGCTCGGCTGCTTCGGGCGGTTTTCCCTGCGGGAGCCCGACGCGGTGCAGCTTTCGGTCTCCCGCGTGCGGGAGGCCGGGCATTACCACATGATGCAGGCCCAGAACCCCGTGTGGGTCCTGAGCGCGGGAGGGAGCGAATGACGGTCCGGTTTCCGCGCCTGCTGGTCGCCGCGCCCGCGAGCGGCAGCGGCAAAACGACGGTCACCTGCGCGCTGCTGCGCGCGCTGGCCGGGCGCGGCCGACGGGCGGCCGCGTTCAAGTGCGGGCCCGACTACATCGACCCGATGTTCCACCGGGAGAGCGTCGGCGCGGCCTATTCCGCCAATCTCGACCTCTTTCTTTCCGACGGGGACACGGCGCGCCGCCTGCTTGCGAAGGGCGCGGAGCATGCGGATATCGCCCTCATCGAGGGCGCGATGGGCTATTATGACGGGATTGCGGTTTCGTCCGACGCGTCGGCCTACGCCGTCGCCCGCGCGACCGGTACGCCCGTCCTGCTCGTCGTCTCCTGCCAGGGGATGGCGGCCTCCGTTGCCGCACAGGTCAGAGGCTTTACAGGCTACCGGCCCGACGCAAACATCGCCGCGGTGCTGCTCAATCACCTTTCCGCCGCGCGCTACCCCGAAGTAAAGGCGCTCGTCGAGCGGGAATGCGGCGTCCCGGTCGCCGGGTACCTGCCGCCGATGCCCGGCTGCGCGTTTGAAAGCCGCCACCTCGGCCTCGTGACCGCCGGGGAGGCCGCGGAGCTCGGGCGGAAGCTGGACGAGCTCGCCGGGGCGCTGGAACGGACGGCGGACCTGCCGATGCTGCTCCAGATCGCGGAATCCGCGCCGCCGCTCTCCTATGAACCGCCTTGTCTGTCCCGCGTTGAGGGAAAGCCCCGGATCGCCGTGGCGCGGGACGCGGCGTTCTGTTTTTACTACGAGGATACCCTTTCGCTGCTGCGGGAGATGGGGGCGGAGCTTACCTTTTTCAGCCCGCTTTCGGACGCGACGCTGCCGGAGGGCGCGGGCGGGCTCCTGCTCGGCGGCGGATACCCCGAGCTGCACGCGGAAACGCTCTCCCGCAACGAACCGATGCGCCGCGCGGTCAGGGCCGCGATCGAGGGCGGGATGCCCGCCATCGCGGAGTGCGGCGGTTTTTTGTACCTGCACCGGAGCCTTGAGGATGCGGACGGGAACGCCCATGCGATGGCGGGCGTGATCGCGGCGGAGGGTTTCCGGACCGGGCGGCTCGGGCGGTTTGGGTATGTGACGCTCACCGCGCGGGAGGAGAACCTGCTCTGCGGCGCGGGAGAGACGCTGCGCGCGCATGAATTCCACTATTGGGACAGCACCGGCCCGGGCGCCGCCTTTGCGGCACAAAAGCCGCAGAGCTCCCGCGGCTGGGACTGCGTACACGCGGGGAGGACCCTCTACGCGGGGTTCCCGCACCTCTATCTGGCGGGCGCGCCAAAGGCCGCCGAGCGCTTTCTGCGCGCGGCTGCCGACTACCAAAGGGGATGAGACGGATGAATCTGGAAGAAGCACTCAGGCAGATTACCCCGCCCGACGAACGGGCCGGGCAGGAAGCAAAGGCGCGGTGGGACAGCATCGCAAAGCCGCTCGGGAGCCTCGGGCTGCTGGAGGAGGCGGTCATCCGCATCGCGGCGCTCACCGGAAGCGCGCGGGTGGCGCTGGACAGGCGCTGCGCGGCCGTCTTCTGCGCCGACAACGGCGTGGTCGCCGAGGGCGTGACCCAGACGGGCAGCGAGGTGACCGCCGTCGTGGCGGAGAACTTTACGCGCGGGGAGGCGAGCGTCTGCGCGATGGCGCGCGCCGCGCGCTGCGACGTGATCCCCGTGGACATCGGCGTCGCGCGCGATCTGTCGGGAGAGGGGCTCGTCGTCCACAAGCTCGGCTACGGGACGGGCAACATCGCCCGCGGCCCCGCGATGACGCGGGAGCAGGCGCTCGACGCAATCACCTTCGGGATTTCCCTCGTGGGGGAACTGAAGCAGAAGGGCTACCGGATCATCGCCACGGGTGAGATGGGCATCGGCAACACCACGACGAGCAGCGCGGTGACCGCCGCGCTCCTCGGCCTTCCGGCCGAGGAGGTGACGGGGCGCGGCGCGGGACTCACGAGCGAGGGGCTCGCCCATAAGATCAAGACGGTCGAGCGCGCGCTCGTCGTCAACCATCCCGATCCGAACGACGGCGTCGACGTGCTCGCCAAGGTGGGCGGCTTCGATCTCGCGGGGCTGGCGGGCATCTTTCTGGGCAGCGCGGTCCACCGCGTGCCCGTGCTGATTGACGGGTTCATTTCGGCGGCGGCGGCGCTGGCCGCGGCGCGCATCTGCCCCGCCGTGAAAAAGGCGATGCTCGCCTCCCATCTCTCCGACGAGCCCGCGGCGGCGCTGGCGCTAGGCGCGCTTGGCCTGCGCCCGCTCATCACGGCGGGCATGTGCCTCGGCGAGGGGACGGGCGCGGTGGCGGCGCTGCCGCTCCTCGACATGGCGCTGGCCGTCTACCGGGAAATGAGCACCTTCCGGGAGATTGAGATCGACGCCTACCAGCCGCTCAGTTAGGTGGGCGGGGTGCTGACGCTGATCATCGGCGGGGCCGCGAGCGGAAAATCGGAATATGCCGAGCATCTCGCGGCGGCGGCCCCCGGGCCGCGCGTCTACCTCGCCACGATGCGCCGCCACGACGCGGAGTGCGAGGCGCGGATCGAAAAGCACCGCGCCGCCCGCGCGGGGCGCGGATTTGTCACCTGCGAGCGGGAGGCCGGCCTTTCGGGGCTGGCGCTCCCGGCCGGGACCCGGACGGTGCTGCTGGAGGACCTCGGCAATCTCGCCGCCAACGAGCTCTACGGCGGCGCGGGGGAGGGGGCGTTTGACGCGGCGCTCGCGGGGATCGACGAACTTTGCGTGCGGGCCGCGCGGGTCTATGTCGTCTCCAACGAGGTCTTTTCCGACGGCGCGCCCTACGACCCCGGCACGCGGCGCTATATCGAACTGCTCGGCGCGCTCAACCAGGCGCTTGCCGCGCGGGCGGACCGGGTCGTGGAGGTCGTCTGCGGGATACCGCTCATCTGGAAGGGAGGAACAACGGAATGAAAAAGCTGCTGCGCTCGCTGGCAATGGCCTTTTCGATGTATTCCATCCTCCCGGCTCCGCGCGTCGAATGGAAAGCGGAGAACATGCGTTACGCCTTCTGCTTCTTCCCGCTGATCGGCGTCGTGATCGGCGCGGCGGAATTCGGCTGGCTGTGGCTCTGCCGCCTCTTTGGCGTCGGGCCGGGGCTGACCGCCGCCGTCGCCACGGCGATCCCCGTCCTGCTCTCGGGCGGCATCCACCTCGACGGGTTCTGCGACACCTCCGACGCGCTCGCCTCCCACGCCCCGGCCGAACGCAAGCTCGAAATCATGAAGGACCCGCACATCGGCGCCTTCGGCGTGATGGCCTGCGTCCTCTGCCTGCTGCTCACCTTCGGCCTCTGGACCCAGTACCGCTTTCATCCGCGCACGGCGGGGATGCTGGCATTGGGGTTCGTGCTCTCCCGGTCGCTCAGCGGGCTCACGGTCGTTTCGATGCGCTGCGCCAAGCCGGGCGGGCTGGCCGCCCTCTTTTCGGAAAACGCCGCGAAGGGGCGGGTGCGCGTTCTGCTGGCGGCGCTGGCGCTCCTCTGCGCCGCCGCGATGCTGGCGCTCTCTCCGCCGGCGGGCGCGGCGGGGCTGCTCGCCGCGCTGGTGGTGCTGCTGCACTACCGCTGGCTCGCCTACCGCTGCTTCGGCGGGATCACCGGCGACCTCGCCGGGTATTTTTTGACGGTGTGCGAGGCGGCGGTCCTCACGGCGGCCGTCCTTTTCGAGGGGGTGCTGCTGTGAAGCTGGTGATCGGCGGACGCGCGCAGGGAAAATGCGCCCTCGTGCTCGCGCGGGAGGGGCTGCCGCCCGCCGCCGTGTGCGACGGAGGGACCTGCCCGCTCGATCCGCTGCCCGAAAAGCCCGTCCTGAACCGCCTGCACCTGCTGGCGCGGCGGCTGCTCGAGGCGGGGCGCGACCCGGTGGAAATTCTGGCGCGCTATGCCGACGCGCACCCGGACGCGATCTTTATCAGCGACGAGGTCGGCTGCGGCGTGGTGCCGCCCGACCCGTTTGAGCGCGCGTGGCGGGAGGCGGCGGGGCGGACCTGCTGTATGCTCGCGGA
>NZ_DBMDHH010000096.1:0-4472 GCF_057433415.1 Anaerotruncus sp.
TTTTTGGTGACCTGTACGGGATTCGAACCCGTGAACCCGCCGTGAAAGGGCGGTGTCTTAACCACTTGACGAACAGGCCGGATAAGTCGAGCCTCACCTCTCGGTGAGGCTCGAGCGAATGGTAGCGGTAACTGGATTCGAACCGGTGACACTTCGGGTATGAACCGAATGCTCTAGCCAGCTGAGCTATACCGCCATATCCGCCGCCGATACAAAATGTACAAGCGAGCGAATTACATTATACTGGATACAGGAAAGTTTGTCAAGGTGTTTTTGGCAATCAGCGGAATTTTATCTCCGCTTCAAAACAGCGTTCCTCCGCGACCCGTCCGCCGACATAATAGGCGGCGTCCGGAAGGGCGGCCACGTCCAGTTCGATCACCTCGCCGGCCTTGGCCTCCCGCTGGTAGACGATGCCGAAGCTGGCGATCTCCCGCTCGGTGAGCGGCTCCAGCGGCAGGGTGTCGCAGACGATGGCGGCGTAGACGGCGTTGTTCACATGGAAGTTGTAGTCGAGATCGCTGTATTTGACCTGCCGCAGGTGGGTGACCGTCTCCGCCTCGGGCCGCCGGATGCGGTAGCCGGTGATGTATTCCCCCTCGTTGGGGAACATCTCGAAGCCATAGACGTCGAACACCGAGGGACGCAGGATCTTGTGCGTGTCGGGACTCACGAGCATCCAGGAGATGCTCACCTCGATGAGCTTCTCCCCCGCCCGCGTCTCAAAGATCGTATCGCGGATGAACTGCGCGCCCTTCGGTTTGCGGGGGATCGTCGTCAGCAGCAGCTCCTCCCCGAAGACAGGCCGCCGGTCGATCGTGATGAGCATTTTGTTGACAAGGAAAACCATCCCGTCCCGGTACATGCGGTTGTAGTCGATGCCCATCGACGCGATGTGCTCGCTGCCCATCTGCTGGGAGTGGCGCATGATGTTCGACAGCGTCATCCGCTTGGTGATGTCGGTTTCCGGTTCGGTCACCAGGATTTCTTTTTTGTAGGTCTCTACCATGTTAGTCTCTCCCGTTTTCGCCCAATCTATCCGCCGGGAGCTTCCGGCGCGGCGCGTTTACCGAATGACGTCCCTGCCGCCCATGTACATCCGCAGCGGCTGCGGGATGCGCACCGAACCGTCGGCGTTCAGGTTGTTCTCCAAAAACGCGATCAGCATGCGGGGCGGCGCGACGACCGTATTGTTGAGGGTGTGGGGGAAGTAGTTCCCCGTCTCCTTATTTTTGACGCGGATGCCCAGCCGGCGCGCCTGCGCGTCGCCAAGGTTGGAGCAGCTGCCCACCTCGAAGTATTTCTTCTGGCGGGGGCTCCACGCCTCCACGTCGAGACTTTTGACCTTGAGGTCCGCGAGGTCGCCCGAGCAGCACTCGAGCGTGCGCACGGGGATGTCGAGGGAACGGAAGTAATCGACCGTGTTCCGCCAGAGCTTTTGGAACCACTCCATGCTCTCCTCCGGCTTGCAGACGACGATCATCTCCTGCTTTTCAAACTGGTGGATGCGGTAGACGCCGCGCTCCTCGATGCCGTGGGCGCCCACCTCCTTGCGGAAGCAGGGGGAATAGCTCGTCAGCGTCTGGGGAAGCTGGCTCTCCTCGAGCATCGTGTCGATGAATTTGCCGATCATCGAATGCTCGCTCGTACCGATCAGGTAGAGGTCTTCCCCCTCGATCTTGTACATCATGTTTTCCATCTCGGCAAAGCTCATGACCCCGTTGACCACGTTGCTGCGGATCATGAAAGGGGGCACGTAGTAGGTGAAGCCCCGGTCGATCATGAAGTCGCGCGCGTAGGAGAGGATCGCCGAGTGCAGCCGCGCGATGTCGCCGCAGAGGTAATAGAACCCGTTTCCGCTCGTGCGGCGGGCGCTGTCGAGGTCGATGCCGCGCAGCTTTTCCATGATCTCCACATGGTAGGGGATCTCGAAGTCGGGCACCGCCGGCTCGCCGAACTTTTCCACTTCGACGTTTTCGCCGTCGTCCTTCCCGATCGGCACTGACGGGTCGATGATGTTCGGGATGACCATCATCCGCTTTTTGATCTCCCCTTCAAGCACCGTCTCCTGCTCCTCGAGGTCCGCTAGCTCCCTGGCCATCGAGGAGACCTGCGCCTTGGCCTGCTCGGCCTCCTCCTTCTGCCCCTTGGCCATCATGCCGCCGATCTGCTTGCTGATCGTGTTGCGCTGGCTGCGCAGGTAGTCGCAGCGGGTCTTGGCCTCGCGGTAGCGCCGGTCGAGGTCGATCACCTCGTCCACCAGCGGCAGCTTCTCCTCCTGGAACTTCTTTTTGATGTTCTCCTTGACCGCGTCGGGATTCGTCCGTACAAATTTGATGTCCAGCATTGTCTATTCTCCTCCGAATTCGGTTTTTCCACACCACGGGGCCCTTCCGGTGGAAACTCAGCCCCCGCTCTTTTCCAGCGACGACGCGATCGACCGCAGGTCGTCCTCGTCGTAGAATTCAATGACCAGCCGGCCCCTGCCGTTCTCCCCTTCCACCTTCACCTTGCGGGCGAGGCACTGGGAGAGGGCGAGCTCCACCTCGGCAAAAAAGCTCTGGTCCCAGGCGTTCTGCGGCTTGGGAGCGGCTTTTTGCTGCTTCTGCCGCTTGGCGAGCGCCTCCACCTGCCGCACCGAGAGGCCCTTTTTGACCGTGTCCGCCGCCGCCTGCCGGATGAGCTCCTCCTCCCCCAGCGAGAGCAGCGCGCGTGCGTGCCCGGCGGAGAGCTTCCCCTCCGACAGGAGCCCCCGCACCTCCTCGGGCAGGCCCAACAGCCGCAGCGCGTTGGTGACCACCGGGCGGGACTTGCCCACCTTGGCGGAGACCTGCTCCTGCGTCAATCCAAAATTTTCCATGAGGTCCCGGTAGCCCATCGCCTCTTCAATCGCGTTGAGATCCTCCCGCTGGAGGTTTTCGATGAGCGCGAGCGCCATCGTCTCGCTGTCGCTGAGCTCCTTGATGACGACGGGCACCTGGGAAAGCCCCGCCATCCGGGCGGCGCGCCAGCGGCGCTCCCCCGCGACGAGCTGGTAGCTGCCGTCGGGCATCGGGCGCACGACGAGCGGCTGCAGCACGCCGTGCTGCCGGATGGAATCAGCCAGATCGGCGAGCGCCGCCGGGTCGAACTGCTTGCGGGGCTGCCCGCGGTTGGGCTCGATCTCGCTGACCGCCAGCGTCGAGACGGCCGCCTCGTCGGTGGAATTGTCGGCGAAAAGCGCCTCCAGGCCCTTGCCCAGTCCCCCTTTTGCCTTTGCCAATGCCTTACCCCCTATCCCTCTGGTTCTTCCTGAGGAATTCCTCAGCCAATTCGTCGTATGCCGCGCACCCCTTGGAGGAACGGTCGTAATACATGACCGGCTGCCCAAAGCTGGGCGCCTCCGACAGGCGGACATTGCGCGGGATCACCGTCCGGTAGATCTTCTGCGGAAAGTATTTTTTGAGTTCCGCCACGACCTGCACCGTCAGATTGAGGCGGCTGTCATACATGGTGAGCAGCACCCCCTCGATATCGATCGAGGGATTGTAGAGCCGCTTGACCTGCCGCAGCGTCGCCATGAGCTGGGAGAGGCCCTCGAGCGCGTAATATTCGCACTGGATGGGGATCAGCAGCGTGTCGCAGGCGGCAAACGCGTTGAGCGTGATGATGCCGAGCGAGGGCGGGCAGTCGATGAAGATGAAATCGTAATCCTGCCGCACCTTCAGCAGCGCCGTCTTGAGGCGCATCGCGCGGTTGTCCAGCTCGACGAGCTCGATCTCCGCCCCCGCCAGCGAGATGTTGGAGGGCAGGACATCCACATTCTCAAACGGCGTGTGCCGCAGCACCTCCGCCGGCTGCGCCGTCGCGACCATCAGATCATAGGTGGAATGCTTGAGGTCGCGCTTGTTGACGCCCAGTCCCGAGGTGGAATTCCCCTGCGGGTCCACGTCGACCAGCAGCACCTTATATCCGCGCGCGCCGAGCGCCGCCGTCAAGTTGACAGCGCTGGTCGTCTTTCCGACGCCGCCTTTCTGGTTCGCAACTGCAATGATTTTGCCCATTTTTGCCTCCATTTACCCGGCTTGTCCGCTGATTTCATAACGGTTACGATTATAGCATAAATCAGGCGGCTTTAAAAGGGCAATCTGCGACAAAAATTCCCCAGCCCCGCCGCAGGGTTTTGCCCTCCGGAGTGTTTCACGTGAAACAGGAGGGGGTTTTGCCGCTCGGGAGCGGCGGAGCTTGCCGCGCTGCGCCCAGCGGGGCTTAGACGGGAATTGCCGCCCGTGGGCGGCAAGAATCACGAGCGCGTTCCGCCGCGCTCCGGTTTTCGATTTTCCGTCCTGGGGTCAAAGGCTTTTTTCGCGCCCCTCTGGGGCGCTTTCAATGTGCCGCCTTCGACGGCGGGGATCGCCGGGTCCCGCCCCGGCAGGCGGGCCGACTTCTTGCGCGCCCAAGAAGTCGGCGGAAGAAGGGCGCTCAAGGGGACT
>NZ_DBMDHH010000097.1:0-4470 GCF_057433415.1 Anaerotruncus sp.
CTCCTTGGTGGTGCGCACGACGAGCTGCACCCCGAGCTCCCGCTCAAGGGAGCGGATGTGTGCGCTGATCGTCGGCTGGGTGAGGAAGAGCCGCTCCCCCGCGCGGGAGAAGCTGCCGAGGCTCACCACGGCGGAAAACGCCTCGAGCTGTTTAAAATCCAACCGCCCGCCTCCCTTCGGAAAAGTCCGACTTTTCATCCATTATACCAAAATCCGCCCCAAAAGTCACCCTTTGAGGCTTGTTTTTTTAGGCAAAGTGGGCTATGCTATAGATAATCCCGATAGATCCATGATAGCACAACCCGGCAGGATTTACCATCCCCGGGCGCGGGATACGGGAAATCGCACGGAAGGGAGGCTCGCATCGTGGCGGAACAGGAAAAACGGCTTACCCAAATGACCTCCACGGCCGGTTGAGCGGCCAAAGTCGGACCGGGGGTCCTCGCACAGGTTCTGTGCGGCTTACCAAAGTTCCACGATGAAAACCTGCTGGTCGGCTTCGACACCAGCGACGACGCCTGTGTCTACCGCATCAGCGACGAGCTCGCGCTTGTGCAGACGGTCGATTTCTTCCCGCCGGTGGTGGACGATCCCTACGCCTTCGGGCAGATCGCGGCGGCCAACGCCCTCTCGGACATCTACGCGATGGGCGCCGTCCCGAAGCTCGCGATGAACCTGCTCTGCTACCCCTCCTGCCTGCCGCAGGAGACGGTGCGGGCGATTCTGGCGGGCGGCGCGGACAAGGTGCGCGAGGCGGGCGCGGCGCTCGCGGGCGGGCACACGATCCAGGATAACGAGCCCAAATACGGCCTCTGCGTCAGCGGCTTCGTCGATCCGCGCAGGATCCTCGCGAATGCCGGCGCGCGGCCGGGCGACCTACTGATCCTCACCAAGCCCCTTGGGGTGGGCGTGCTCAACACCGCCGCGAAGGCGGAGCTCATCACGCCCGAGGCGTTCGCCCCGGTGATCGCGTCGATGTCCGCGCTCAACCGCGCGGCGGCGGAGATCGCGGCGGACTTCCCAGTCAGCGCCTGCACCGACGTGACCGGCTTCGGCCTGCTCGGGCACGCGTTCGAGATGGCGGAGGGCTCGGGCGTCACGATCCGGCTCTTTTCCGGGGAGCTCCCCCTGCTGGAGGGCGCGGCGGATTTGGCCGAGATGGGCATCCTGCCCGCCGGGGCCTACGCCAACCGCGACTATGTCGGGGAGCGCGCCGCCTACGGCGCGGGGGTGCCGCGCGTGCTGCGCGACCTGCTTGCCGATCCGCAGACGTCGGGCGGCCTGCTGCTCGCGGTGCCGAAAGCGCAAGTGGACGAACTGCTGCGCCGCTTGAAGGACGTTTTGCCAAGCGCGGCCGTGATCGGCGAGGCGGTCGAACGCCGGGCGGCCGCGATCGTTGTGGAATAGAAGCGGAGGACGGCTGATCAATCAGCCGTCCTCCGGCTTTTCCCCGCTCGGGGAGGGGCGCGCCGCCCGGGCGCGGTGAGAAAACGGATAAAAAAGGGGACGGTTCCAAGAACCGTCCCTTTTGTTATTCCGGCGAGAACTCAAAACCGTTTCCCCAAAGCCCGAGTCCGCGGATAACCTTGATCATTACGGCGCTACCGGCAACTTGCACAGTGTGTTCCGCATACTTTTTAGCTATTATAACATGTGCTTTTCACAAAGGCAAGAGAAAATCCGCGGCAAGAAAACAAAATATGAAAGATGTACATACGTAACATACAGCTGTTACGTGCGAAAAAACGCCAATGCGCTCTTGCCTTTTCTGCGCGGATTTGCTATACTATCCTCGTATCCGCCGGTATGATGGAATTGGCAGACGTGACGGACTCAAAATCCGTTGGTAGCGATACCGTGCCGGTTCGACCCCGGCTACCGGCACCAAAAAGGCCCCCGGGCGACTGTATTCAGTCGCCCGGGGGCCTTTTCCGTTTCACGCAGGCCGCACGGGGACCGCGTTATGCGGCCCCCTTTTTGCCCTTTTTCCCCGGTGCGAGCGAGAGCAGCGCCCCGAGCAGGATGCCCGCGGCGGCGGGCGGCACCCAGCCGAGCCCAAGCCCCGCGAGGGGGATGCTCTTCATCGCGGGGGTGAGGACGGGGATGGAGAGATGGGCGTCCGCGAGCGCGTAGAGCACGCTGGCGGTCGCGGTGAAGAGGATGGAGACGGGATAGATCTTCCCGAGCGGAGCGATCCAGCGGTGGAAAAAGGAGAGCAGGATGAGCACGATCGCCACCGGATAGATCGCGCCGAGCACGGGAACCGAGACGGCGAGGATCTGGTTGAGGCCGAGGTTGGCGATCGCCATGCTCATGAGCGCAAAGAAGAGTGCCCACCAGCGATAGGAGACGCGCGGGAACAACTCGTGGAAGTACTCGCTGCAGCAGCTGATGAGGCCGATGCAGGTGTTGAGGCAGGCGATGACGAAGACGGCGGCGAGCAACACGCTCCCAAAGGGTCCGAAGAGGGCGGAGACGAGCCGGGTGAGGGCCTCCGCGCCGTTTTGGCTGCCGGGGAACGCGCTCCCCGAAAGGGCGCCGATATGGGCGAGCATGGCGTAGACGGCCAGCAGGACAGCGCCGGCGAGCCAGCCGGCACGGACGGTGCCGCGCACGACGGCGCCGTCGTCCTTAACGCCGCCCGCGCGGATGTTGAGGGCGATGACGATGCCGAAGTTGAGCGCGGCGATCGTGTCCATCGTCTGGTAACCGACGAGAAACCCCTGCACCGCGGGGTTGGACGCGTACGCGTCCGTCACCGCGCCGTACCCGCCCGGGGGCCGCAGGGCGCAGCCCAGAAAGATGACGAGGATGAGCAGCAGCAGGGTGGGACAGAGGACCTTGCCCAACCGGTCGGTGAGCTTTTCCGGCTTGAGGGCGAGCAGGAGCGCCACACCGAAGAAGAGGGCGGAGTAGCCGAGCTGAAGGAGTCCGAACGGTGCGTCCGGCGGGAGGAAGGGGGAGACGGCCATTTCAAAGGAGGTGCTGGCGGTGCGGGGAATGGCGAGGCAGGGCCCGATGGAAAGATAGATGAGCATCGTATAGACGGCTGCAAAGCGCGGATGTACCCGTCCGGCCAGCCGGGAGAGCCCGCCCGACCGCGCCACGGCGACCACCCCGAGGATGGGGAAGCCGATGGCGCTGAGCGCGAACCCGGCCATGGCGGGCCAGGTGCTTGTCCCGGCCTGCGCGCCGAGAAAGGGCGGGAAGATCAGATTCCCCGCCCCGAAGAACATTGAAAAGAGGGTGAACCCCACCAAAAGCAATCGTTTTCCCTGCAGCTGCATGACATCCTCCCCGTTCCTTGAAAATCACCGTTTCCATTTTATCATGCATAGCGGGCGCTGGCAATGTGAAAACACTCCATACCGGTCCGCTCCCGCTGCCGGGAACCGGGGCCGCGGGGTTCCCGCGGCCCCGGTTGCGACGGTTGCTGCGGTCAGGCGTCGGGGTAGGGGCCGATGCGCGTGATCGTCAGGTAGGCGTTGCGGTAATCGGGCGTAGCGGGGAGGGATACGGGGGTGTTGTTGTCGGTGGCTGCGACGTGCAGGCCCACCCATGTCTGCGCGCCCAGCCGGCTGATGATCGAGCCGCTCACCATCGTGTTCGCCGTGAGCGGGACCCGCCCGGCCACGTCGTACCCGCCGGGCGTAAAGGAGACGGTGCAGTACCCCGGCGTACCCGTCGTCGCGCGCACGCCGTATTCGATCAGATAGAGCCCCGCGATCCCGGCGATGAGATTCTGGCGGTTGTTGGAAAGGGAAAAATTGTGCAGACTGCCCGTCTGGTCGAAGGTGACCAGACCGTAGTTGGGCCCGTTGAAGGTCTGTGCGCCGTGACTCGAAAGGGAAGCCGCCGCGCCGATGACCGGCCCGGTCGGTCCCGTCGCACCTGTCGGCCCTGTCGCACCTGTGGGACCTGCTTCTCCCGTAGGTCCCGTGGCTCCGGTGGGTCCGGCCGGGCCTGTCACAGAAGCGCCTGCCGCGCCCGTGGGCCCCGTGGGGCCGGTGCCGCCTGTGGCGCCCGTCGCGCCGGTGGCTCCTGTGACGCCGGCAGGCCCGGTTGGACCTGTCACAGAAACGCCTGCCGCGCCCGTGGGCCCCGTGGGGCCGGGACCGCCCGCAGGCCCCGCCGCGCCCGTGTTTCCGGTGGGTCCCTGCGGACCTGTCGGTCCGGTTGTACCCGCAGATCCCGTGACGCCCTGCGCGCCGATGGGCCCCTGCGCGCCGACGGGTCCCTGCGGACCAGCTGGTCCGGTGGCGCCGGCGGGTCCCGCCGGCCCGGTCGCTCCGGTGTTCCCCTGTGGGCCGGCCACTCCCGTGTTCCCGGTGGGACCGGTGGGCCCTGTCAAGCCGGGAAGCCCCATGGGCCCCATCGGGCCCGTGGGCCCTTGAAGCCCTGGCTGGCCTGCGGGCCCCGTGGCGCCGGTGGGCCCCGCCGGCCCGGTCGCCCCGGTGTTCCCCTGCGGGC
>NZ_DBMDHH010000098.1:0-4395 GCF_057433415.1 Anaerotruncus sp.
ATTGATGTACTGGCCACCGCCATCCGCGCCGGTATGACGGCGCTGGAGCTGACAGAGCTGGATCTCGCCTACGCGCCGCCCTATTCCTCCGCCAAGGACCCGGTGAATATGGCGGGCTTTATGATCGAGGACTTGGAGAGCGGAAAGGTGCGCCAGTTCCATTGGGATGAGGTGGACGACCTGCCCCGCGATGGCAGCGCGGCGCTGCTGGATGTCCGCACGGAGTGGGAGTATCAGCGGGGCCATCTGGATGGCTTTCGGAATATTCCCTTGGACGATCTGCGGGAGCATTTGGACGAGTTAGACCGGGACAAGCCTGTCTATGTGAATTGCCAGACAGGGCTTCGCAGTTATCTGGCCTGCCGTCTTTTGACGCAGTACGGTTTCTCTTGTTCCCATCTCTCCGGCGGATACAGTTTTTATCAGGTCGTAACAAAAGAGCAGCAGACAGCGCGGGGCGCCTATCCCTGCGGGATGGAGAAGCTATGAGTGAAAATCTATTTGGTTTGACGGTTGCGGCAGATAAAGGCTTGGATGATGTGCAATGCCAGCGCCTTTTGAGAGAGAACCGCAAATATCAGGAGGTCATGCTGCAATACCGCTGCGCACTGAAAGCACTTGAAAGCCGGTTGTAAATTTTGAATGAGGAATTTTCATTGCAGCATGACCGCAATCCGATAGAAAGTATGAAAAGCCGCTTGAAGTCGCCATCCAGCATTATGAATAAGATGCACAAGCGCGGACTTCCTCTGGATTTTCCGACCATGCAGGCAAATATCATGGATGTTGCCGGTGTGCGCGTGATCTGCTCTTTCGAGGAGGATGTGTTCTTTTTGGCAAAGTGCTTAAAAGATCAGTCTGATATTGAGATAGTCACAGAGAAGGACTACATTTCCAACCCAAAGCCCAACGGCTACCGCAGTCTGCACCTGACGATCCGGCTGCCGGTATATTATATGAAATAAATTTTACGGCTGTGCAGGCATATCTCCAACACCGTGCTATACTGTACGGGAAATTGAGAGTACCATCCGTTCAAGGAGGTGTGCATGGCAAAACCGATGTAAACATCTCACCGGAAACCATGCTGGACGTAAGTCTGACCTTGCTGATGCTGGGAGAAAATCAAAAGCTGGAAAATACTTCCACCTGTAAGAATCTGTACAGGTACAATTCTCAACGTCCTTTAGCAGGCGTCCTTCTTGACAATGTGAAAAGAATGGTGTATCCTTCGTTCAAAAGGGAGTAGCTTGCACAGCTTTGTGTATCCGTTGGCGTCAGTACGGGTCGTTTGGCTCCGCTGCGGATTGAAATGGCGAGACTTTTGTATCAATGTGAAGGCATTGACGCAAAAGGGCTCGCCTTTTTTGCGTCCGCCGAAAGGAGACACAGTACATGAAGCAGGAAAAGAACATTTGGGAACAGTCCCGCGTGGAGTTGTTCCAGAAACTGGATTGCCGGGAGACCGGCCTATCGCAGGAGGATGCGGCGGATCGTCTGGCAAAATACGGAGCCAATGAACTGCACGCCGGCAAGCAAAAGAGTGTTTTGCAGATCTTTCTGGGGCAGTTTGCGGATTTTCTGGTGTTGATCCTCATCCTGGCCGCCGTCATCTCCGCCTGCATGGGGGACGTGGAGAGCATGATCGTCATTCTGGCGGTCATCACCATGAACGCAATTCTGGGCACCGTTCAGACCGTCAAGGCCTCCGCATCGCTGGACAGCCTGAAGCAGATGTCCGCTCCCACCGCCAAGGTGCTGCGGGACGGTCAGATCGTACAGATCCCCGGTCGAGAGGTGGTTCCCGGTGATGTGGTCATATTGGAGGCGGGAGATTCCGTCTGTGCCGACGGACGCCTGTTGGAATGTGCCAGCCTGAAGTGCGCGGAGAGTGCCCTCACCGGCGAAAGCCTGCCGGTGGAAAAGGATACGGAGCCGCTCAGTGGGGAAACGGCCTTGGGCGACAGGAAGAACATGGTGTTCTCCGGCAGCTTCGTCACCTATGGGCGGGGCCGCTTTCTTGTGACGGCCACCGGCATGGACACGGAAATGGGCAAGATCGCCCAGCTTCTGAAAAACACGGAGGAGCGGAAAACGCCGCTTCAGGTCAGTCTGGACCAGTTCGGCAGAAAGCTGTCGATCATCATTCTGGTGATCTGCGCAGTGCTGTTTGGCGTCAGTGTGCTGTGGCGGCACGAAAACGTGATGAACGCCTTTCTCTTCGCCGTGGCGCTGGCGGTGGCCGCTATCCCGGAGGCCCTCAGCTCCATCGTGACCATCGTGCTGTCCTTCGGCACCCGGAAAATGGCCAAGGAAAACGCCATCATCCGCCATTTGCAGGCGGTGGAGGGGCTTGGCAGCGTGTCGGTCATCTGCTCGGATAAGACGGGTACGCTGACCCAGAACCGTATGACGGTGCGCAAGCTCTACACCGGAGGCGAGGTGATCGACGCCAAGGACGCGGACTTCCGGGACCCGTTACAGGAGCCGTTGCTGCGGACGGCTCTGCTGTGCAGCGATGCGGTCATTAGCGGGGATACGGAGATCGGCGACCCCACGGAAACGGCACTGGTGCGGCTGGGGGAGACCAACGGCTTTGACGAGGATCTCGTCCGGAACCGCTGGCCCCGTCTGACAGAGATCCCCTTCGATTCTGACCGGAAAATGATGTCCACGGTCCACAAGCTGGCGGGTGGCCTGATGCTGGTCACCAAGGGCGCGACGGATGTGCTGCTGGACCGCTGCGTGGTGACGCCGGAGGAACGGGCGAGGATCGAACAGGTCAACGAACAGTTTTCCAACGAGGGCCTGCGGGTGCTGGCCTTCGCCTGCCGCAGCGTGGACGGCCCGGCCATCACTCTGGCGGATGAAAACAGCCTGACTTTCCTCGGCCTCATCGCCATGATGGACCCGCCCCGTGAGGAATCCAAGGCGGCGGTGGCGGAGTGCATCCGCGCCGGTATCCGTCCTATTATGATCACCGGCGACCACAAAATCACGGCGGCGGCCATTGCCCGTGAGATCGGCATTTTGCGGGACGGCACGGAGGCCGTGGAGGGCGCGGTCATCGACGGCATGAGCGACGAGGAATTGCAGGACTTCGTGCCGAAGGTCAGTGTCTACGCCCGTGTGTCCCCGGAGCATAAGATACGCATCGTCCGGGCGTGGCAGCAGCGGGGCAATCTGGTAGCCATGACCGGCGACGGTGTCAATGACGCCCCCGCTCTCAAGCAGGCGGACATCGGCGTTGCCATGGGCATCACGGGAACGGAGGTGGCCAAGGATGCCGCCGGTATGGTGCTGGCGGACGATAACTTCGCCACCATCGTGAAAGCCGTGAAGAATGGCCGGAACGTGTATGCAAACATCAAGCGGGCCATTCAATTTCTGCTCTCCGGCAATACGGCGGGCATTTTGACGGTGCTCTACGCCTCTCTGATGGGACTGCCCGTGCCCTTCGCGGCAGTGCACCTGCTGTTCATCAACCTGCTGACGGACTCTCTACCCGCCATCGCCCTTGGCATGGAGCCACACACCAACGAGGTCATGTCGGAAAAGCCCCGGCCCCGGAACGAAGGCATCCTGACAAAGCCCTTCCTTTATAGCGTGGGCGTCGAGGGACTGGTCATCGCCGCCGCCACCGTCACGGCCTTCTATCTGGGGCTGAACGCCGGCGGTGCCGCTGCTGGACAGACCATGGCCTTCTCCACCCTGTGCCTGAGCCGACTGTTCCACGGATTTAGCTGCAAATCCCAGCATCCGGTGCTGCTTACCCGGCACTTCTGGAACAACCGTGCCTTGTTAGGGGCCTTTACCATCGGCGCTCTGCTGCTGGGGCTGGTGCTGCTGGTTCCTGCGCTGGAACCGCTGTTCGCCGTGGCCCCCCTGTCCATTGGGATGGTGGGTGCCATTGTGGGACTGGCGTTTGGCTCTATGCTGGTGATTCAGCTTCTGAAATGGATCCGGCGGTAAACGAGCAATATTATTTGCTGGTCGCCGCGAAGCTGCGGGAGACCGCGGCTCATGTGATCGCCATGTCCGTTCTGGTGCTGAATCTCCGCAAGATCCAGCGTGCTCTTTTGAGAATGCTCGCATATCTTCTGGAGATTCTGGCTCAGAACAAAAATTGGGCACTTGTTCAGTGGACATTAGTTAGACCGCTTGAGACTGGTGTCGTAGGTCACAAAAGTTACATTTTGTTGTTCAGCTATTCATCTATCTTTCGTGTGCAGATGAAATTCTACTGTTTTTGAGCATTAAACGAGCTTTGAGCTTGTAGCAAGGCTCAAAAAACCAGCCCCGCAGCAGGGGGAAAATTTAGATACTCGATTAATCCGCCAAGCTGATCTGGCCATTGCTGTAACGATACATAGTTGCCCTCCAGGTACAAGGTTT